>DAIOWK010000031.1:0-18579 GCA_036758525.1 Myxococcota bacterium | reverse complement strand
CGACTACGGCGAGATGATGGAGCTTGCGCACGACATGCTGCAGGAAGTCGCCGAGAGGGTGCTAGGGAGGCTCTCTGTGACGTTTCAGGGCAAGGAGATCGATTTCTCAGGGGCCTGGCCGAAGCACACCATGCGCGAGTCGATTCTCGAGGCCACGAAAGTCGATATCCTCGACCCTGCGGCGTCGACGCCAGAACGGCTGACGGCTCTGCTGAAGCGACACAAGCTCGAAATCGAGCCGCAGGCAACTTGGGGGAAGACCGTGGATGAGCTCTTCAGCAAATTCGTCGAGCCCTCGCTCGTGCAACCGACCTTCATCATCGACTATCCACTTGAGCTCTCGCCGCTCGCCAAGCGCAAGCCCGACGATCCGAGACTCGTCGAACGTTTTGAGCTCTTCGTGGCGGGTATGGAGCTCGGAAACGCGTTCAGCGAGCTCAACGATCCCGACGATCAGCGCGCCCGCTTCGAGCGGGCACGACGGGACGCCCAGGCAGGAGACGAGGAGGCTCATCCCATGGACGAGGACTACCTGCGCGCTCTCGAGCACGGGATGCCGCCGACCGGGGGTCTTGGGATCGGCGTGGATCGTGTCGCCATGGTCCTAGCCGACGCCCCTTCGCTCCGGGAGACGATCCTGTTCCCCCATCTTCGGCCCGAGCACTCCTAGTGGAGGCCTTCGCCGCGGGAGCGTGGAGCCTCGCGACCGCGGCGGGCGGTACGCTTGCCCTCGGATTCATCATTGCAATCGCCCTCGGGATCAATGCCCTCACGATCTTGTTCCTGGGCTCGGCGGTGATTGTACTTGAGCGCTTTGCGCGTGCGTCGCGGCGCTGGGGCAGCCTCGCCCTCATGTGTGTGGGAGTCACGATCCTCGTGGGCGGGCTCGTGGCGCAGTACCCGGATATCCGCACGGTCCTCATCGATCGACCGTGGCTCGTGGCGGCATTGCCGGTCGCGGTGGTGTCTGCGGCACTGCTCATGCGACTTGCGCTGTATTGGCTGCCCCCGGCGCGGCTCGGTCTCGCGTCGCTGGTGTTGCTTGGCGCCGGCTACGCGCTCCTCGTCGGCGGAACCCATCAGCTGCTGTGGGCCGCGGCGCCGCCCGCTGTCGCGCTCCTCGCGGCCCTCTTGCTCGCCGCACATCGGCGCGTCCGGGCAGCGGGAACGCCGCTCGCCGAAGTCGAGAAGCTGCTGCGTCTTCTTGCTGCGGTTTTGGCGGTCGGGATCGTGGTGGCTGTGGCCCTTCCTGCGCCGCGCCCGGAGATCGCTGCAGCCGGGGCCTGCTTGCTGGGTTTCTTCGCAGCCGCTGTCGTGCTGGGACTCCTGCCCCTCGCCGCGGCAGGTCTTTTCGATATGCGCCGCAGCGCGGAATGGTTCATTGCCGCGCGCTATCTCGTCGCAAAGCGGCGTCAGACCTTCATCTCCGTCATCACGGCGATCTGCGTGGGCGGAGTCGCAGTGGGCGTTTGGTTGATCATCACCGTGCTCTCGGTGATGAATGGTTTCGAACGCACCTGGCGCGATGAGATCATTGGCAACCGAGCGCATTTCACCCTGCACAGCGGCCTTGGCGCGTTTGAAGGGTACCGCGACGTGCTTGCGACGGTGCGTCAGACTCCCGGAGTGCTCGGCGCTTCCCCCTATATCGACGCCGAAGGCATGGTGCGTGGGAGCAGCGGCGAGATCGTGGCGGTGCGACTGCGGGGGATCGATCCTGCGCACGTAGGCGACGTCACCGTCCTGCCCCACGATCTTGTGGTAGGTCGACTCGACGATCTCGAGCCACGAAAACCGAACGATCCCGGTATCGATGGCGCGCCGGGCATCCTGATCGGAAGTGAGCTGTCTGCCGCGCTCGGTCTCACAGTCGACGATCAGGTATTGCTCGTGTCGCCCTTCGGAGGACCGCCAACCCCACTCGGGCCCGCGCCACGGCTCAAGCGATTCCGCATCGCGGGCGTCTTCAAGAGCAGCTTCTTCCAGTGGGACGAAGCCTTTACCTACACGAGCCTTGCTGCAGCCCAGGACTTCCGCCGCGTGGGTGACGTGGTGGACGGGCTCGAAGTTCGCGTCGACGATTTCTATCGCTCCCAGCGCATCGCGCGCGTCGTGCAGCAGCGGGTGGGCTTCCCCTACTACACGCGCGACTGGAAGGAATACTTCCCGAACTTCTTCCAGGCCCTCAAGACCGAGCGTGTCATGATGTTCTTCCTGCTGACCATGATTATGGTGGTGGCGGCGTTCGTCATCGTCGCGACGCTCATCATGATGATCATGGAGAAATCGAGCGACATCGCCATCTTAAAAACCATGGGCGCGGAGGATTCGAGCGTCGAGCGCATCTTCGCGATCGAAGGGACGCTGATCGGCCTGGTCGGCACTGCGCTCGGCGTCGCGGCGGGCATTGTGGTCACGACCCAGCTCGACTGGATCCAAGGGCAGATCGAGGCGATTACCGGCATCGACACACTGCCTGCCTCCGTCTACCAGCTCTCGAAGCTGCCTTGGGAAATCGACGTCACCCAGATCGCGATCGTGGCGGTGATCGCGATGGTCCTTTCCCTTGGAGCCACACTGCTCCCGTCGCGTCAGGGTGCGCGCCTCGATCCGGCAGAGGCGCTCCGGTATGAGTGAGGAGCTGCTGCGGGTCGAGGGCCTGCACAAGTCGTTCGCCACGGGCGAAGGACGCGTGGAGGTGCTGCGCGGCGTCGACTTCACGCTACAGGCCGGGGAGCGCCTCGCGATTGTCGGCCAGTCGGGCGTCGGCAAGTCCACGCTGCTCTATATCCTCGGCACGCTGGATCGCCCTACGGCAGGACACGTCTACTTTCGCGGCGACGATCTATTCGCGAAAAGTCCACAGGGTCTGGCGCGCTTTCGCTCCGAATCCCTCGGATTCGTGTTCCAGTTCCACCACCTGCTGCCGGAGTTCGACGCCGTCGAGAACGTGATGATGCCAGGGCTTGTGCGGGGGTTCGACTTCGCCGAGATGCGCCGGCGGGCGGTTGCGATGCTCGAGGAGGTGGACCTCGGCCATCGGCTGCGCCACCGGATCGGAAAACTTTCCGGGGGTGAGCGCCAGCGGGTTGCGGTGGCGCGCGCCCTCGTGATGAATCCAGCGCTTGTGCTGGCGGACGAGCCGACCGGCAACCTCGATCCAGTCACCGGGGAGCGTGTGGAGGACCTTCTCCTTCACATGAATCGAACCCGAGGGACGGCCCTCGTCATCGTGACCCACAATCCGGCTCTGGCCTCCCGGCTGGGGCGCACTGTCACACTCGTTGAGGGTAAGCTCTAGAATGCTTCTGCGCGGTTAACCGCGCGCGCGGCAAGCAGAAAAAGGGCGCGTGGGGGTTGCCTCCCGAGAGCCCTGGCGAGTAGAATGCGCGGGCCTGATGGGGGCTCCCGCAGAAGCTCGACGACTCGCCTCCCCGGCCGTAGCTGCCGCATGCGCAACCCCCAGGTGGGGTGGTGCGAGCGCGCGGAGGAATCGCTTGCGCAGCCACTGCCTCCCGGCTCGAGTGGTGCGCCTGACCACCCTCTTGTGTCTCACCATGCTTGCCAGCGCAACCGCTGCTCTCGCGGCCGCTGGGCCCCCCGCCCGCTCCCCGGGCCAGCCGGCGCCGCCCCGCGTGAGCGTGGCGATCCTTCCCTTGCACGTCCATAGCGCGAAGAGCTTGGACCAGCTTCAGCGGTCGATTCCCGAGCTGCTGCAGAATCGTCTCGTGGCCGCAGGCCGGATCGACATGGTCGACGCGGCCATCGTGAAGGACGCGGCCGCCCGCCTGCACGCGGAGCCTGACGATGCCGAGCTCCGAAAGCTCGCGCACGAGCTCGGCGCGGACGAAGTCGTCTCGGGGAGCCTGACCGAGCTGGCTGGGCATTTCAGCCTCGACGTGCGCGTGACGCCGGGGGATCCGCAGGTGGCGAGCCAGTCCATGGTTTTCACCGCCGAGAGCGAGGAGGCGCTGCAAGACCGTGTGAACGAGCTCGCCGACCGCATCATCGCGATCGCGTCGGGCGCGTCGCGAGCCCTCGTGCTGGATGTCACGATCGAGAGCCCGACTGAGGTGGATGCCACCGTGAAGGGGAAGCTTCGCACCCGGGTCGGTCAACCCTACGACGGGGATGCCGCGCGCGAGGACGTCACTACGCTGAAGGCGTTGCCGGGGATCGCGACTGCGACCGTTCAAACCGAGTATCGATCCGGCGGTGTGGCCGTGCACTTCCGGCTGGTGCCGGCCGAGCGCATCCTTGGCGCCGCCAAGCCGACGGGCAAGGTGGACCGAGTCGCCGACGTCCGGGTGCGTGGAAACCGTCGGATCGAGGCCGATGCGATCCGCGCCCGCATCTCCACGAAGGCGGGGGATCCGTACAACGCGGCCCGCATCTCAAGCGACGTGCACGCGGTCTTCGGTCTCGGGTTTTTCCGCAATGTGAGGGTCTTCTCGGAAGAAACCCCGGATGGTCGCATCGTCACTTTCGAGGTGGAGGAGAATCCGGTGATCCGGCAGGTGGCGATCTCCGGAAATGAGGGCATCGAGGCCGACAAGATTCGCGACACGCTCACGCTCACCACCGGTTCGACGCTCGACTACCCGCTGCTCTACGAGAACACGGCGCGCATCGAAGCGCTCTACCGAGCTCAGGGCTACTACTTGGCCAAGGTTCACCACACCATCCAGCCGATTTCTGCGGACGCCGTCGCGGTGACCTTTGAGGTGGACGAGGGCGAGAAGCTGCGGCTCGTGGAAATCCGCTTCGAGGGCAACCATGCGATTTCTACATCGGATCTCACCCAGGGCATGCAAACCAAGCCCTGGCACTTTTGGTCCTATGTCACCACCTACCTGGACAAGTCCGGCACCTATTCCGAGCCCGTTTTCACGCAGGACTTGCGTTCGGTGGAGCAGAAGTACACGGATAAGGGCTACCTCCAGGTTGAAATAGGCGAGCCGCATGTGGAGCCGGAGAAGGACGGCCTCGTGGTGACCGTCGAGATCAAGGAAGGCGACCAGTTCCACGTCGGAAAATTGGACATCGGTGGGGACACGACGGCCGATCTCGACAAGATCCGAGGGTCGCTCAAGCTGAAGACCGGTGAGGTCTTCAACCGGTCCTTCCTCACCAAGGACGTCGAAGCGCTGACCCACCAGTACACCGACCGGGGATACTACTTCGCGAACGTGAACCCCGAGACCAAGCTCGACTCCGATACGAAGGTGGTGGACGTCACCTTCCAGGTGGAGCGCGGGACCCTGTACTTCATCCGTGAGATCGAAGTCACGGGCAATACGACGACGATTGATCCGGTCCTACGCCGCGAGATGCAACTCGTCGAGGGCCAGCTTTGGTCCGCGCGCGCCATCGACGTCAGCAAACAGCGGCTTCAAAACCTTGGATTTTTCGAAGAGGTGAACTTCGAACCGAAGCCCACCGACACCCAGGGCCAGCTTGACCTCGGGGTGAAGGTTGTCGAGAAGCCAACGGGTTCCCTCTCTTTCGGCGCTGGTTATTCGACGCAGGACAAGTTCATCTTCTCCGCAAGCCTCGCTCAGAGCAACCTATTCGGACGCGGCTATGGGGTCCAGGTCTCTGGGGACATCGGGGGGCTCGCGAACCGCTTCTACCTCTCCTTCAGCGACCCTTATTTTTTCGACTCCAGCTGGAGTCTCGGTACCACGCTCTACCGGACCCAGGTCCAGTACACGGATTTCACCGAGACGCGCACCGGGTTCGACGTAACCTTCGGTCATGCGCTAAACGAGGAGAATACGGCGCGCGGCTTTGTGGGCTACAGCTTCTCCGAGCGGGACATTTCGTCGTCCTCGAGCATCCAGGCGACCGATCTGGTCTTCCGCGAGAGCCTCGTGGGTCAACAGAGCACAAGCCTTGCTTCGCTCTCCTTCCGTGGCGAGCAGCTCGACAACCGACTCGCTCCCAAGGAGGGCTACCAGTACGGCGGTTCGATGGAGTTTGCGGGTCTCGGGGGCTTCGCACAGTTCCTGCGCACCGAGGGGAAGATCGGTTACTACCTACCGGCGCCGGCTTGGTTCCCACTGCCGTCCACCTTCGCCTTCTTCGCGCGCACGGGATACACGATTCCGTTTAACAGCCTCTCGGACTACAACCTCGGACCGAACAGCCTGGACGTTTGTACGCCTCAATCGGCCAACATCAATGGCCCTCAGGAATGCACGCTTGGAGCCCTCGACCGGGACATCACGCTGCCGCTCTCAGAGCGCTACTTCCTGGGAGGCCTCGGAACCTTCCAGCTCCGGGGCTTCAAGGCTCGTACCGTGGGCCCTCGCCGCCCGACGCTCTACTGCACGAGTACGGCCTGTGCGCTTGGACTCGCCGCGACCAAGCAATCGCTTTTCGCACCCCTCGGCATCGACCCAAGCACTGGGTTCTGCTCGGGCGCCGCATTCTTCCAAGGCAATGGACTTGGCACACCGTGCAACAACATTAACGCGACGAAGACGAGTCAGTTTTCCGACATCAAGTCGACCGATGTCATCGGCGGGAACAAATTCCTTTCGCTCTCTCTGGAGTACCGCTTCCCCATCTCGGAGGCGCTCGGTCTCATGGGGATTGTGTTCATGGATATGGGCAACGCCTTCGCCGAGAACGAGAACATGTTTGACGTGTCCAACTGGCGCTATGGTACGGGCCTTGGGGCGCTCTGGTTCTCGCCGTTCGGACCCCTGCAGGGGTTCCTCGGCTTCCCGCTCGATCCGTTGAAAGGGGTCGACGCGAGCGTGGACTTCGAGTTTTCGGTGGGCGGCGCCAACTTCTAAGGGCAACTCCCGATCGCGGATTTCGAGATCGAAGGAGTGGGAGGCAAGGGTAAGGTATGCGCATTCACAAAGCGGTCGTTCTGCTTGGACTTGCGGCCATCTTCGTCTGGGGGATCGCCGCGAGCGACGAGGCGATCAAGGTGGGGGTCGTCGACCTCGATCAAGCCCTCATTTCGACCGACGAAGGCAAGAAGGCGAGCGACGAAATCCAGCAAAAGCAGAAAGAAGCCGAGGCCCAGGTTCAGCCTTTGGTGGAGAAGTACAAGGCGCTCGAAGAAGAGATCAAAAGCAAGAAGTTCGTGCTCTCGGAGGAGGCGCTCTACCAAAAGCAGCTCGACCTCGTCTCCATGCGCAACGACGTCGAATCAAAGCTGAAGCAGCTGGACAACGACCTCAAGGTCGACGCGGAGCGCATCCGCGGCCCTCTCGTCAAGAAGATGATCGACATCGTGAAGGAAGTCGGCAAGGATGAGGGTTACACCATGATCTTCGCTCGCGGTGCTGGCGGAATGATCTACAACCGGGAAGCGATCGACATCACTGATGTCGTGGTGCAAAAGTTCAACAAGAAGGGCTGAGCGTCCAGTGATCGACGTTCATCCGACTGCTCTCGTGGACCCGAAGGCGCGCCTCGGCGCGCGCGTGAAGGTGGGTCCTTATTCCGTGATCGGCGCCGACGTCAGCCTGGCGGAAGACGTCCAGATCGGTGCACACGTCGTCGTGACAGGCCAGACCACGGTTGGCCGGGGCACACGCATCTTCCCATTCACCAGCATCGGCGATGAGCCGCAGGACAAGAGTTTCTCGGGCGAACCGACGCGCCTTGAGATCGGGGCGGCCAACGTGATCCGAGAACACGTCACCGTGCATGTGGGCACTCCACGGGGAGGGGGCTGCACGCGCATCGGCGACGACAATCTCATCATGACCTCGACGCACGTCGGCCACGATTGCCAGATCGGCTCCCACGTCATCCTTGCGAGTTTCACCGGTCTTGCGGGCCACGTCATCATCGAGGACTTTGCGGTGCTGGGTGCCTACACGGGAATCCATCAGTTCTGCCGCGTCGGTGAATCCGTTATGTGCGGAGCGAACACGAAGATCTCGCTCGACGCTCCCCCGTTCTCGTTGGTGGCCGGCGACCACGCACGGCTCGCCGGGCTCAACACCGTGGGCCTAAAGCGCCGCGGTTTCGGCCCGGAGCAGCGCCGTGCACTAAAGCGCGCCTTCCGTCTCTTGTTCTCGTCGAAACTCCGTCTCGAGGTGGCGCTCGCACGCGTGCGAGAGGAGCTCGCAGCCTCCGAAGAGGTCTCTCGCCTGGTCCGGTTCGTCGAGAAGTCGGAACGGGGCGTCCTCCGCTGAGCAAGTCTCCCGCCGCGGACGACGTGCTCGGCCTGATCGCCGGCCGCGGCCGCTTTCCCCTCGACTTAGCACGCGCCGCGCGCCGGCGCGGCGAACGTGTGGTCGCCGTGGCATTCCATGGCGATACCGAAGCCGCACTAGCCGACGAGGTGGACGAGCTCCACTGGCTCCACCTTGGAGAGCTCGAGACCCTGATCGCGAGGTTCCGGGCCGCGGGCGCGCGCCGGGCCGTGATGGGCGGCAAGGTGCTGAAGACGAGTCTGTTTGGTGACCTCGCACGACTCAAGCCCGACGCGCGCGCCATCGCGCTCATCGCGGGGCTGCGGACACGGAGTGACGACTCGATTCTCGGCGCCATCGCCGATGAGCTGGCCGGGGAGGGCATCACGCTCCTTCCGCAGGCCGCCCTCGTGCCCGAGCTCCTGGCGGGGGAGGGTACGCTCGGGGCTGTCGAGCCCACCCCTGCCCAGCGGGGGGACATCGCGTTCGGTTGGCCGATCGCGAAAGCACTGGGTGCGCTCGACGTGGGACAAACGGTGGTGGTGCGCGAGCGGGCCGTCCTCGCCCTCGAGGCGATCGAAGGGACGGACGCGGCGGTGGCGCGGGGCGCGGCCCTGGGCGGCCCCGGGGCGTCTGTCATCAAGGTCGCAAAACCCCGGCAGGATCCACGGTTTGACATGCCCGCCGTCGGGCTCGGAACCCTAGCCGTCCTGGCGGACGGGAAGGTGGCAGTGCTCGCCGTGGAGGCCGACCGGACCTTCCTCCTGGATCGCGCGGAGTTCCTGCGGGAGGCCGACCGCCACCGCATCGCGGTGCTGGGGGTCCGCGACAGCACCGTGGCCAAAATTGGAGCGCGCCCGTGACGGCACGGACGATCCGAATCGGTGTCGTGGGGGCTGGCCACATGGGTCGCCTGCATGCCCACAAGCTCGCAACGCTGCGTGCCGCGGGGCTCGGTATCGAGCTCCAAGGCATCGTGGACGTGCATCCCAATCGGGCGCAGTTGCTTGCGCAGGAGACCGGCTCGCACGCCTTTCCCGAACATCGTAAGCTCTACCAAGAAGTCGACGCCGTGGTCGTCGCGGCACCGACGATTCATCACTTTGAGCTCGTGCGGGCCGCGTTCGAGGCGGGACTCGACGTATTGGTCGAGAAGCCGATCGTCGCAACGCTTCCCGATGCGCAGAAGCTCCTGGACATGGCCAAAAGTGGAGGGCGGATCCTCCAGGTGGGTCACGTCGAGCGGTACAACTCAGCGCTGCGGCGCGTTGAGAGCCTCATCAACAAGCCACGATTCATCGAGGCGCACCGCATCGGACCCTTTCCCGCCCGCGCCACCGACGTCGACGTGGTCCGTGACCTGATGATCCACGACCTTGGAATCATTCAAGACCTGCTCGGTGAGGAGCCCGTGCGGCTCGAGGCGATCGGGATCCCGGTGCTCTCGCGCGAGGTCGACATTGCGAACGCTCGCCTCCACTTTCCTGCCGGCTGTGTGGCGAATCTGACGGCCAGCCGAGTTTCGCCGACGGCCATGCGCAGACTCCGCCTGTTCCAGCGCGACGGCTACTTCTCCATCGACTTCCTCGCGCAATCGGTCGCGGTCTTTCGGCGCATTGACGACCCTGGGGCGCCATCGCCGCGCATTGAGATGGAGCGGCTTGAGATCGACCGCGAGGACGCGCTTGAAAGCGAACAGAGAGCCTTCATCGATAGTCTGCGCACCCGGCGTCCACCGCTCGTATCCGGGGAGGACGCAGTTCGCGCACTGCGCACAGCCGTGCGCGTGATTGATGCGATGCCTCCGCTCGACGATCTGTCATGAGCTGGGTACTGATCTCTGCGGGGGACGCCTCAGGGGATCTCCACGCGGCGGCGCTTGTGGGCGAGCTGCGGGCGCGGCGGCCAGATCTGCGCTTCGCCGGAATCGGCGGAGACGCGCTCGAAAAGGCCGGGATGGATCTTTTGGTCCACCAACGGGAGCTTGCAATCGGCGGGTTCCTCGAAGTGCTGTCGAGTTTGCGGCGGGTCTTCCGCGCGTGGCAGCGGATGGGCCGCGCCTTGCGGGAGCTCCATCCCTCGTTGCTCATTCTCGTCGACTCACCGGACTTTAACATCCCGCTGGCGCGGCGAGCGCGGCGGGCCGGCGTCCCGACTCTCTACTATGTCAGCCCGCAGGTATGGGCTTGGAGGCGTGGACGCATCGGCAAGATTGCTCGCCGCGTTGATCGCATGGCGGCGATCTTTCCTTTCGAACCCGACGTGTATGCGGGGACCGGCCTGCGCGTTGACTTCGTGGGGCACCCCCTTGTGGAACCACTCGCACGTCTCGCGGCGCGCGGGAATCCGAGGCGATTGCGCGAAGAGCTCGGTCTCGACCCAAACGCCAAGCTCGTCCTCCTCCTTCCTGGCAGCCGGCGCAACGAGATCCGACACCACCTGCGGCGCATGCTCGCTTCGGCCGCGCTGCTCGGTGCCCGTCGCCCGGACGTCCACTTTGCGCTCGCGGTCGCGCCCTCGCTCTCGAAGGACTGGGTTGCCGAGCAGGTCCGCGCCTGCGGGCTTGCGAGCGGGGTTCGGCTCGACCTGGTGGCCGGTCGGGCCCACGAAGCCATCCTCGCCAGCGACGCGGTCCTCGCAAAGCCCGGGACAGTGACCGTGGAGGTGACTCTCCTTGGCCGACCGCTGATCGTGCTCGGCCGCGGAAATCCCCTATCTGCCGCCGTCGCGCGGCGGATTGTGACGGTACCCTCGTGGACGATGCCGAACCTCGTGGCGGGGAGTCCGATCGTGCCCGAGTTCCTGCAGGAGTACGCCCGGCCCGAGCGCGTGGCGGCCGCGCTCGAAGCGGTGCTCGAGGGCCCCGGGCGCGAGCTCGTGCTGGCCCGCTTGGCGGCGGTCTGCGAGCGCTTCGGCAAAGGAGGGGCTGCTGCCCGCACGGCGGAGATCGCCGAGGAGATGCTCGCTGGGCCCGCTCGGGCATAGCCTGGCGGCCCTCGCCGCGCTGGCAGGCCTGCCGGCTGCGCTCGGTGCGTTCGCCCTCCACCCGCAGGCCCGAAAGGGCTGGCGCGAACGCCTTGGAGCGGCGCCCGATCGCGGCCCACTCCAAATACACAATTCGGTGTGGATCCACGGAGCAAGCGTCGGCGAGATCCTCGCGGGAGCGAAGCTCTCGGACCGAATACGGGCGATGGGCCGCGTCACCTGCGCATCGACGATGACGCTCACGGGTCGCGAGACCATGCGGCGGGCACGTCCTGAGGTGCCGTGTAGCTTGGCCCCGCTCGATCACCCGTGGCTCGTGGAGGCGGCTCTTGCGCGAGTTCGTCCGAGCGCGCTTGTGCTGATCGAGACCGAGCTTTGGCCGAGCTGGATCGCCGCGGCGACACGACGGGGCGTACCCGTGATCGTCGCTTCCGGCCGCATCTCGAATCGCTCATTCCCTCGCTACAGCCGCTTCGCGCCGCTGCTCCGTGGGACTTTTGCACGACTCTCCGCCGTAGGGGCGCGGACCGAGGAGGATGCGCGGCGCTTTGTGGCGCTTGGCGTGCCGCAGGATCGCGTTCGCGTCTGCGGGGATCTCAAACTAAGCCCGCCGGAGGTGCCTGTCCGCCTCCCGCCCGAGCTCGAACGCAGGCTCCCCGACTGTGCGCTTCTCGTCGCTGGCAGCACCCATGCGGGCGAGGAGGAGGCCGCGCTGGCTGCGTTTCTCGCGGCGGAGCACGCAGGGCTCCTGGTTGCGCTCGTACTGGCGCCGCGTTATCCGGAGCGCGCCGACGAGGTCGAACGCGTCGTACGCAAGGCAGGTCGGCCCCTGGTGCGCAGCTCCGAGAAGGCGAACCTCACTCCCGGGGGAGTGCTGCTGCTCGACAGTCTGGGTGACCTGGCAGCGATGTTTACACGGGCGACGGTCGCCTTCGTGGGCGGCTCGCTCGTGCCCCGTGGCGGCCATAACCTGCTCGAGCCTGCAGCCGCCGGGAAGCTCGTGCTCTTTGGGCCGCACACCGAGAGCGCAAAGAACGCAGCCGATCTACTGATCGCTTGCGGCGCCGGGGAACGTGTAGAAGACGCGCAGGCCTTCGCGGCCGCCGCTGCGCGCTGGCTCGCTGATCCAGAAGGGGCTGCGGAGCGGGGCGCCCGCGGGCGCCAGGCGCTCGAAGCTCATCGGGGGAGCGTCGAGTGCAACGCTGCCTTGGTGGAAGCGGTCCTCGCGGCGCGATCTGCGCGCAAAGAGGGGCGGGGCTAGATGCGCCTTCCCTGGCTCGAGTCGCGCGAGGAATCGAAGGCGGCACGGGTTGCGCTTCTCCCGCTCGACTTCGCGGCGCTGGCCTACCAGGCAGGCGCCTTCCTCCACCGGTCGGCATACGATCGCGGCTGGCTCGCACGGCGCCGTCTCTCGTGCCGCGTCGTAAGCGTCGGAAATCTCACGGTGGGAGGGTCCGGCAAGACGCCGACCACGGCGTGGCTTGCGGTCGGTCTGCGTCGAAGGGGACACAAGGTGGCGATCGCGAGCCGCGGCTACGGCCGTCGCTTGCACGAGCCTGTCGTGGTGGTCTCTGACGGCGTCCAGGTCCGTGCAACCGTAAGCACCGCGGGTGACGAACCGCTCGTGCTTGCCGCTCACGCGCCTGGGGTCCCTGTGCTCGTGGGCGCGGACCGTTCGGTCGTGGGCCTGCGCGCAGTGTCCGCCTTCGGCGCCGACGTTCTCGTGCTCGACGACGGCTTCCACCACCACCGGCTGGCTCGCAACGTCGAACTCCTGACCATCGACGGTCGGTTCGGCTTCGGAAACGGACGGGTGCTGCCGCGGGGACCGCTGCGCGAGCCGCTTTCTGCGCTGAGACGCGCCGACGTCATTGGTGTCATCGACGGACCTCTTGCGCCCGCGGACGCACGCTCGGTCGAGGTCTTCGCCCCGCGTGCCCTGCAGTTCTCCGCCCGGCGTCGCCCGCGTGGAGTTCGAGCCCTTGCGGGAGGATCCGAAGCTCCGCCCGAATCCCTTGCGGGCCTCGAGGTAGGGCTTGTGGCGGGGATCGCGCGTCCTGCGGCTCTGCGGCGGACCGTCGAAGCGCTTGGTGCGCGCGTCGTCGCATGCCGAACCTTCCCGGATCACCACCCCTTCCGGGCCCGCGATGTGAGCGACCTTTCGCGATTCGCAAAACTTTGGGTCACGACGGAAAAGGACGCGGTGAAGATTTTGCCCTCCTGGGTCGGCCGCGCGGACGTTCGCGTGCTCGCCATCGATCTCGAGGTCACGGAGCCCGACCGGATCCTCGACTTTGTCGAGGCGCGGATGCGATAGCGACAGCGCGGGGCTGCGGCGCGCTCGCCGGCGCGCGGTAACGCTGCTTGCGGCTACCGGCGCCGCTGGGCTCAGCGCGCTGCCTGAGCGACTGGCACTGCCCCTTGGAGCGGCGCTCGGAAGTACCGCCGCGCGTTGCCTTCGCCGACGCTCCCGCGAGGCGCTCGGCAATCTCCGACTCGTCTTTCCCGAGCGTTCGGAAGCGGAGCGCGCGGCGATCTGGCGTTCGAGCTGCGCTGAACTTGGCCGCTGCGCCGTCGAATGGGCGCGCCTCCCGAGTTTGTCGACGGAGGTCCTGCTTGAGCATGTCGAGGTAGTGGGTCTGGAAAACCTCAGGAAGGCCTGGGAACTCGGACGCGGTGTCTTCGCCATCACCGCTCACTACGGAAACTTTGAATACATTCCCGCCGTGATGCGCGCACATATTCCGGGAGCGAACATTTCCGTGGTGGGACGCACCATGCCGACTCCCGGGATGCAGGCCATGATCGAAAAACGGCGCGTCCGAGGCGGCGGAGAGGTGATTCCCCAGGATGTCCGGGCGATTCTGCGCGCGCTCCGGGAAGGAACCATCATCGGCATTCTCATCGACCACTACACACGCGAGCGGCGCGGGGGAGTCCTTGCTCCATTTCTTGGGATTCGGGCTTGGACGACGGCCGGCCCGGCCCTGCTCGCATTGCGCACGGGGGCCCCGGCGGTTCCTCTCCACATCCGCCGCCTGCGCAACGGGCATCACAGGATCGACGTGGAGCCCGCACTCGAGCTGCCGCGGAGCGGTGATCGCGAGCATGACGTCGCGAAGGCGACGACACTCATGAACGAGGCGGTGGGTCGCTGGATCCGTGAAGATCCAGTTCCCTGGACTTGGTCGCACCGCCGGTTTCGGCACAGTCCGGATGCGGAGGCTGCGTCGCCGAGTTAGCGCGGCACGCCTGCCTTCCAAGCGAGGCCGTGAAGCCGCAGGCGGGTGCGCTCCAGCGGGAGGCGTGCCAGGAGTGCGCGCCGCAGGCCGCGGTCTCCCGCCGTGTAGCCCCGGAGGAACGAGGCAAAGCCGCGCGCTCCCACGCGGGCCGCAAGACCGCGCTTTACGAGGGACCGCAGCAGGCGCATGAGCTCCGCCATTCGCTCGGGCGGTTCGGGTGGCGCAGCCACCCGTGCCCGGTCGAGGTCGATCACGATGATCTCAGGGAACGGATTACCAGGGCGGACCAGGAGGTTCTTGACGTGCAGATCCGGGTGATGGCCACCGGCATCGTGGAAGCGGCGCACGGCGGCACCCGCTGCCTCGCAGGCCCGGAGCATCTGCTCGCGGCTGGGTGAAGCGGAGAGAAAAGCGACGGCATCCTGCGCAGCCTCCTCGAACACCGTCGCCAGGGCGGCGCACCAGAGCGGGCCGCCGATCCGGTTTGCCACGGCGAGGACGGGACGAGGCACCGGCGCGCCGCGTGCACGGAGCTCGGCCGTGACCTCGAGTTCACGGCGGGCGCGGCCCGCACCGAAGAATGCGCTACCCAGCAAAGGCCCGAGAAGACCGCCGTGACGCAGACGGCGTAGGGCCAGTCGCTCCTCCCGACCAGGGAGCGGAAGCACTGCGATCGGCGATCGCCCCGTGGCGCCCGCTGCATCGGCGAACAAGGCCGCGACGCGGCCTCGCTCGAGGAGTCCGAGGGCGTGAACGGTGCTCTCGAATTCGGCTTGGACGACGAGGACAGTGCCTGCGCTCGCAAGCTCGTGGAGACGCGCAATCTCGCTCACGTCAGCTCTCGCCACGACTCGCGCGGCGGAGCAGGGGAATCGCGCTCGCCGCAAAGACGACGTTCGGGAGCCAAAGCGCGAGGGCCGCGGGCACGTGAAGACTCTCGACCAAGAACTGCGCCAGCGAAAGCAAGGCGTAGTAGATGAATACGATCGCGACGCAAAGCAGCGCTCCCCAGGACCGCGCACCGCGCGAACGCCGCAGACCGAGCGGAACGCCGACCAAGGCAAAAAGAATCGGCGCAAGGGGCAGCGCGAGGCGACGGTGGACTTGCAGCTCGTACTCTATGGGATTGTCCTCATGCAGGCCCCTCAGGGAGATTCCGGCGGCCGCGCGGCGCAGAATGCGGCGCAGCTCCCGCATGGTCATCTCGGCCGGTCTTGTCTGGCCGCCGTCCGGGTCAAACAGACTCTTCGCATCGAAGCTGTAGTCGAGATGCTCGAAGGCAATCCTGCGGTGATGCGGATCGGCCGCGTCGCTCTCACCGAGATGCATATCGCCGTGTTCAAGCTCCATGCGTACGGTCGAGTGTTCGTCGTCGAGAATGAATCGACCCGATTCCGCAAACACCACGAACGGACGGTCCGGGTCGCTCCGGTCCGAGATCATGATGCCTTGCAGGTTGTTGTCGCGGTCGCGGGCCTGTACGAACACCACACGATTGCCAAGCGTCTGGAATTTGCCCGCCTGAAGAATTGCACCGCGTGCTGCCACGTTTCGGAACAGAGTGCGCAGCGCGAGCCGTGCGGCAGGCTCGCTGCGGATCATGAGCGTGGCGGTGAGTGCCGAGACGGCGATGCCGAGCAAGAGCACGGGCGCCACGAGATGGCGCATGCCAAGGCCGCACGCCCGCATCGCAGTGATTTCGGAATCGGCCGAGAGGCGGCCCACCGCGAGCAGAATGCCGAAGAGGAAGGCGACGGGGACGGCATAGGCTGTCAGCATGGCCATGAGGAAGCCAAGAACAGCGAGAAGGTCTTCGGATCGGAACCCTACGGCGACGAGGTCATCGAGGCGACGCAGGAGGTTCTGGGTGACCAGGATCGTGGAGAAGGCAAGGAAACCGAGGCCCGTGTATTCGAGCACCTCGCGCGCGAGGTACCAGGAAAGGGTGCGGGGAAGGCGCATGACGAGCTAGACTAGCCTCCCCTGCGCGAGGCGTACCATCGTCACTTGTCTCCGCCCGCTCGCGGCCGCGCCGGGAGCCGATCGAATTCTCGTGATCCGCCTGGGCGCGGTAGGCGACGTGGTGCGCACGCTGCCTGCGGCTTCGGCGCTTCGTGCGGCTTACCCGGGCGCACACATCGCTTGGCTCGTGGAGCGCGCCTCCGCGGGTGTGCTCGAAACGCAGCATTGGATCGATGAAGTGGTAGTGTTCCCCCGGGAAGCCCTGCGTTCGAGTTTGCGCGGGCTGCGGGTTCTGCCATTCGCTCACGAGCTCTTCGGCTTCCTGCGCGAACTTAGGAGCCGCCGCTTCGACCTGGTGGTGGACTTCCATTCCATCCTGAAGAGCGGGGTGCTGGCTTGGGCCAGCGGCGCACCCCTGCGTGCGGGGTACGCGCCTCCCTTCGGCCGGGAGCTCTCCTGGCTCTTCCACAATTTGCGGGCGCAGCTAACACCTGGCCATGTCAGTCGATTTGAGCGCAACGAGGGTCTCGTGCGCTTTCTCGGCACCCCCGTTCGGCCGCGACCGGGATCCTTGCGCATCGATCTCCGCCTCGCGCGCGAAATGCAGGCGGCGCTCGGTGGCGGTCCAGCCCCGGTCGTGATCCACCCAGGCACGAGTGACGCTACGCCCTACAAACGCTGGACGCTCGAAGGCTACAGCCGCCTGGCACGGGAACTGCTCGCCCGTGACCAGGTGCCGTCGATTGTGACGGTCGGCCCCGCTCGCGACGACCGTGCCTTCGCCGAGGCCCTGGTCACCGCCTCTTGCGGGGCCGCGCGGTTGGCGCCTCCCACACCTTCGCTCGCCCATCTGGCGGCGCTCTTCGCGTGCGCCCGTCTCTATGTGGGCTCCGACACGGGACCCATGCATGTGGCATCTCTCGTCGGGACGCCGGTGGTCCAGATTCTCGGCCCGACAGATCCCATCGAGAATGCACCGTTTCCCGGCACCCCTTCCCGTAGCGTACGCGTTCCGGTTTCGTGCAGCCCCTGTCGCCGTGGCTGCGCCGCGGCGACGTGTATGCGTGTCGTCCTCGCAGAACCGGTGATTGCGGCCGCGCGAGAGCTCCTGGCTGAGGCTCGCCCGCCCCACGCGCTCGCCGCCGCGGGCGTTCGACTTGGTGTTTCTGGAGCCGCAGACCCGGTCCTGCCCCTCGCGCCGCGAGCGGAGGGAGCGACCACCTGAGCGCCGCGACCGCCGCGTTCCGCAACATCGTAGTGCGGGCGCCGAACTGGATGGGCGACGTCGTGATGGCGACGCCCGGTTTCCGGGCGCTTCGGGCAGCATTTCCCGCTGCACGCATCACTCTTCTCATGCGACCGGCGCTTGCGCCCCTTCTCGCGGGAAACCCATGGTTCGACGAGATCCTGCCGGTCCACTCCAGCGGACGCAGCCCGCTCTCCCTCTTGCGTGAGGGCCTTGCCCTGCGCAGGTGCCAGTTCGACCTTGGCCTGTGTCTGCCCGACTCCTTCTCCGCTGCCCTTCATCTGCGTATCGCTGGCGTCGCGCGTGTGGTCGGCTACGCGGGGACTGGACGGGGACCGCTCCTGCATCAAAGCGTCGATCCGCCTTGGGGTGCGAGCTCCCGCGCTCTGGTAGCCCGTGAGCGCCACGTGCTCGGTTTGGTCGAGGCCGTAGGCGCCCCAGCACGCGGCACACAGCTTGAGCTCTTTGTGACTCCGGAGGAGGAGCGCCAGGCTGAGATCATCCTCGCGCAGCCTAAAGGACGCGCCGACGCGCCCCTTGCGGCGCTTGCCCCGGGAGCTTCCTACGGGCCTTCGAAGCTCTGGCCTGCCGAGTCCTTTGCACGGGTCGGGGACGCTCTTGCCGCCGCCGGTGCGCAGGTCGTGCTTCTCGGCGCACCGTCAGAGGCGGCCCTGATCGCGCGGGTTCGGGCCGCCATGCACAGTCCAGCCATCGAGCTCATTGCGCCGGGCAGCCTCGGTGTTCTCAAAGCCGTGCTTCGGCGCTCGAAAGTCCTGGTGTGCAACGATGCCGGCGCGCGGCACGTGGCGGTCGCCTTCGGCGTTCCCTGTGTCGTGATGTTCGGCCCGACAAGCCTCGAAAAGACGAATCTGAACCTGAGCCGTGTGCAAGCCCTTTCCACAGACGTGCCTTGCCGTCCCTGCTATCAGCGCGTCTGTCCGATCGATCACCGCTGTATGACTCGAATCGAACCCGAACG
>DAIOWK010000030.1:0-18686 GCA_036758525.1 Myxococcota bacterium | reverse complement strand
CCGCTCCGTCAGCGCCTCGCCTGCCAGGGTGGGTGAACAGCCGCTCTACATCCCCTCGGACGAGATCGAAGGGAGCCTGGTTGACGCGTCTTGGGCCCTCGTTCACTCCCCTGCGGCAACTCTCGCGCAGGGGGAATTCCCCCGGGCGGGTGGGGAAAGTGGCTGCCGGTGGAAGAAGGGAGAGTCCGCTGCTCACCAATGCGCAGGCAGGTACCGCTGGCCGGGTTCACCCGCGGGTGCAGTGCTGACGGGGACCTGCGAGACCAAGCTGAGCGGCGCCCGCTACGCGGTGCCCGCCCAAAACAAGAAGACTCCGAGCGCAACCGCCACCACCGACCATCCGCGAATGAAGGTCGAGGGTTGCTCGGACCACCAGGAGATCAGCTTCGTGAGTCTCACCGCTCCAATGATCGGCAAGGCGATCCCCGAAAGGAGTGAAATCACGCCCAAGAACTCAAAAGCGGCAGGTGTGCGCGAGGAGGACGCGGATCTCCACAAGGCAACCCCAAAGACGATCCGGATCGCAGCCCCCATCCAAACTCCGAGCTGCCCTTGCCACTTTCGGGTGAACGAGACAAGTCCGGCTGGACTCGCGATCCCATACGAACCAATGAGAACCATAATCATGGAGAAGGTCGCTACCAGGAACGCCATGGGGAAGCCTCTTCTCAGCTGAAGCCGCTTGTCCCCTCTTTGCAAGGACAGCGCAACTTCGCTGCCGTGCCATTCTCGCGCACCTGCCAACCTGTGCCGAGAGCAGACGCCGGCGCTGCGAACCCGCTCGCCCTGCCTAGGGTGTGATCATCGCAACCCCTCGGAGGTAGACGTAGGAGGGAGAGGGCGTCGCCATCCGGGCCGACGCGAGCGGTGACACCCTCCACAGCTTCGGTGCGAGGGGTGGAGAAAATGAGTCTCCTTGCCGAGCCGAACCCCCGCGCGTGCGGCATCCCATCGATCGAGTCGCGCACCTGCAGCAGAGGCGCAATTTGTGCCGGGGGTGACCTTGCAGCCAGCGTTGCCTTCAGGCGGGGTCGAGCGTAATGCCTTGGGAGAGGAGTCTCGCTTGCCGTCGAATTTGCGAAAGCACCGTTTCCCCCGGAGTTTTGTCTCCAAGGTCGACGACCGAGACATACGTGGTCTGGTCTATTTTGGAGCGGATCCCGAGGAAGCCGCACGCCGAGCTGGGATCGAAGCCGAGCTCCGTGGCTGGGAGATCGTGGACCAAGAGTGGGACGGATTTGTCCTCTCCGTGCGGATGATTCGCGCAGGTGATCCCTCTTCGCAGACAAGAGTTCGTGGCGCCGCGCACTCTAAGTGCGTCGTCTATCGTGCGGGAAGCCGCGCTGGCGCCAAACAACGTGCCGCTGTGGACTCGGATCTTCACCATTGGAATGTTCTCGAAGCACACTGGCGCCCGGCTCCCAACAACCAGGGTGGCGCATTGGTCCTGCAAGTCGAAGAGCCGGAATCCTGAGCTTGGGAGGGCAATGCGCTGTCACGCAGCTCTCGAGTGCGCTTCTTGCCATCGAACTCTGCAAGGAGGGCGATTCAGCCCATGCCGCGTTCCCGTCACTCAGGAAATGTCGAGTCCGCTCCTCGGCAACCGGATCGCATCACTTCTGAAAGTGGGGAATCACGTCGCGGCCGATGAGCTCGATGGTTTGCAGGACTTTCTCGTGCGGAATCGTGTAGGGATTCACCAAGCACAAAAGCAGATCCACCCCCGCCGCCTCGTAGCGCTTGCAGGTTTCGAGGCATTGCGCGGGTGTGCCGAGCACGCAGGCACCGGCAGAGGTGAGATATTCGAGGGTGAGGAGGTCCAGGGCACCGCTCTTATCAATCTTCCGCATGTCTCCCGCGTACGCGTAGTTGCCGAGTTCGCGCCGCTCCTCCGCCATCCAGTCCGCGAGCGTGGCGATCTGTCTCGCGCCGGCCTTGGGATACCATTCGAATGATTTCCGTGCGACGCTCCAAGCCTCCTGCTCCGTTGGCGCGCAGAGCGCCATGGTGAAGGTCGCCGCCCGATCATGAACCCACTTGCCGATCGGGTTGGTGCACCCCTTGACCGCCGATCGATAGATGTCGATTTTCTTCTTCACCTCCTCCGGCGACACGCCGACGGCGAACGAGCACAAGCCAAGTCCCAGCTCTCCCACCTGCCGATGACCGTCTTCGCTCGAGGTCGCGCCCCAGATCGGTGGGTGGGGCTGCTGCAGGGGTTTGGGGAGCACTCGCCGCTTCGGCATGCGCCAGAAGCGTCCCTCGAAGGCGTACTCTTCATTTGTCCAGCAGCCGACGACGTGCTCGATCGCCTCTCTCCATAGGTCGCGAGTCTCAGCGGGATCCACGCCAAATCCCTCCAGCTCGGCCCGCGTAGACGAGCGGCCCGTGCCAAAGTCGACGCGACCGTCTGAGAGCAGATCGAGCACAGCGACCGACTCTGCCGTGCGTACGGGATGGTTGTACGGTTTCGGCATCAGTCGCACCCCGTACCCCAGCCGGATGCGAGAGGTTTGGCTTGCGATCGCGCCGTAGAGGATTTCGGGATTTGAGCAGTGCGAGAACTCTTCAAGAAAATGATGCTCTACTGTCCATACGGCGTCCCACCCACAGCGTTCGCCGAAGACGGCTTGCTCGAGGGTCTGTTTGTACGCACGATGCTCGCTCTCGCGACTCCAAGGACGTGCGACCGGAATTTCGTAGAAGAGCGCAAATTGCATCGGCACGAATGACCCTCCCCCTTGCGGTACCTGGCAGTGGCTAGGCCCCAAGACCTCTCACGATGTACTTCTGCACAAAAGCACGTACCGCTGCGGGCTCATCGAGATCGACCACAGCAGACGGCATGACCGCGATGGAGAGCAGGGTTCGCACGATCCATTCCGCCGCCTCGCGATGGTCGAGGCCCGGGCGGACCTCGCCGCGCGCCTCGGCTTCCGCGAGGAAGGGCCGCCAGAAGGCGACCCAGCGATCCAAAAGGCCGCCCACGCGTGCCGTGAGGATTGTGGCAAGGAGCGTTTCATGCTCGGCGGGAAGCTGAAGAGCCATCATCTCGTCATGCAGGTGAGCCCGGATGAAGGCCGCGGCCTCGCCGACTTGGGCCGCCAAGGTGCGCCGGCGTTCCACCGCGGGCCGACTCTCTGCGACAAAGCGCTCGGCTGCGCGCTCGAGGACCGCGTTCGTGAGTTCCGCGCGCTCCGGGAAGTAACGATAGACCGAACCGCGCGAGACTCCCGCGTCCCGCGCCACTTCTTCCATGGAGACTCGCTGCAGGCCCACACGCCGCATGCAACGCGCCGCCGCTTCGAGAATTCGTGTCTTCGTCGAGCCGACCGACTCCGGCTGAGACACGCGATGCTTGCGGTGCAGAGCCAGAGCCGTGCGCGTGGCATGAACCATCGGCCACTCCCGAATAGACGATTGCACAAATCTAGTTTATTTGTACAGGATCCAGCAACGGGAGGGGCACGTCGTGGCAGTTGAACGGTTCGCAGGGCGAATCGCCCTTGTGACGGGTGCCGCGTCGGGGATCGGCAAGGCTTGCACGATTCGCCTCCTGCGAGAAGGAGCGCGGGTCTACGGTATGGATATCGCGGAGGTCCCGCCCGCGCAGCGCGAAGCCGAAGCTGGGCAGGGGCGCCTGCGCCTTTTGCGGATCGATGTTCGCGACGAGCGGGCAGTGCAGGACGCGATTCGCGCAATTGTATCCGAGGCCGGCCGCGTCGATGCCGTGGTGAACGCTGCGGGCGTCGCCGGCGGGGGCCCAGTCCACCTCCTCGATGCGCGTGCTTGGGACCAAGTTCTCGAGGTCAATCTGAAAGGGACGTTCCTCGTGTGCAAGCACGCCCTCGTCCAGATGCTCACCCAGGCGCCGATTGACGGAGAGCGCGGCGCCTTGGTGAACCTGGCAAGTATCGAAGGCCTTGAGGGCACCGCGGGCGGTAGCGCCTACAACGCATCCAAGGGAGGCGTTGTACTCCTCACCAAAAACATCGCAATTGACTACGGACGCCAGGGGATACGCGCCAATGTGATCTGCCCCGGCTTTATCGAGACGCCCATGACGGAAGCGGTATTTCAAGGGCCTGCCATGGCTGCGGTGCGTGAAGAAATTCGCCGGGAGCACAAGCTGCGCCGCTTCGGTCGACCCGAGGAGATTGCGTCGGTCGCGTGCTTCCTCCTTTCCCCGGACGCCTCCTTCGTGTCGGGACAGGCGCTCGCTGTAGACGGGGGCTATCTGGCGGGACGAGATCACCATGTGACCGAACTGATGGGGCTGTGACTTCCGGAAGAGCGGCGGGAACGCCCGCTGCATCAAAGCAATGACTCGACTCTGTGGCGTGTGCAGTGTGCAGGGGCCGCCGCAAGCCATGCGGCAGGTCTGGATCTCGCACAGCGTTGAGACCGCACCTCTCAACAGTCGAAGCATTAAGCGAGTAACGGGGTAAACCGATACGGAGCCAAGGCACGCCCTGCGGGTCCCCTCTCCGCTAGGTCGATCGCTGCGGAAGGGAAGGCCAAGCGGTGTCGGGTGCTGGCCAGAGGTCTCTAGTGCTGGCCAGAGGTCTCTAGGCGTGGGGAGAGGCGCATATGCGCCCAAGGAGCGTCCGGCATGGTGGTGACGACGGGCAACGAAGTCGGGGGCCGATCGATTGCAGGTTGGCTCGGTATCGTTCGGGGAATCGTGGTGCGATCGCCGAGCATCCGGCAAGGTCTGCTCGGCGGACTCCGGCAGATCATCGGCGGGAACATCGAGCGCTACGCCGAGGTCTGCGAGAAGGCACGCGAGGAGGCATTCGAACGCATGGTGCGCCACGCGGAGCAAATCGGTGCGGACGCCGTGATCGCCATGCGCTATGACGCGACAGAATTCCTGACGGGCGCGACAGAGGTGCTCGCCTATGGAACCGCCGTCAAGCTCGGCCCCAACCGGGAACGCTAACGCGACGTCCGCACCCTCAGTCCTCACCCATTCCCGAGCGTCTTTGGGGTGCCCCCACGGCACGATCACTGCGCCCTTCGGGCTTTGACTGGGAGGCGTCGTTACGCTTCAAGTTTAAAGACCCGGAACGCATTCTCGCGCAGGAACTTCGGCCAGACGTGATCACGGAAGGGCACATGGGGCATGTCGCCGAAGATCCGCTCGAGCGATAGTCCCATCGGGAAATAACCTGCGTAGAGGATCTTGTCAGCACCTCGGGTATTGGCGAAGTCGACGATCGCCTTCGGGTAGTGCTTGGGTGCGAACGCGCTCGTCGAGTAGTACAGATTTGGGTACTTGAGCATCAGCTTGACGGCAAGATCCTCCCACGGCTCGCAGCCGTGGCGCGTGACAAACCGAAGTTCGGGAAAGTACCAGCAAACCTCGTCGATCAATTCGACCTTCTGAGGTGCCATGGGGAGCCGCGGGCCCGGAACACCAGCGCACACGCAAATCGGGATGTCGAGGTCGATGCAAGTGGCATAGATGGGGAAGAACTTCTTGTCGTTAATGGGAACTTGAGGGCATAGCCCAGACGGGAATGCCGTCGCAGCCTTGACGCCCAACTCCCTTACCGCCCGACGCAGATCTCGCACCGCGTCCATGCCAAGATTCGGGTTTACCTCGCAGCTCCCGAAGAAACGATCCGGGTATTTGGACAGCGCGCGCCGGGCATCGGAGTCCTGGGTCCCGACACCGATCATCGCGCGTTCGATGCCATACTTGTTCATTTCGTCGAGCGCGATGCCAACATAGTCGTCGGAGGGACGGCTCGTGGGAATCTGCTTAAACATATACTGCGCCGGCATCTTGAACTGATGTCGGCTCTCCTGATCCATCAGCAGCGGCTTCATGAACTCGTACCAAGCGGTGTTGTCGCCCGCCGGGATCTGCAGCATAAGATCGATCACGCCAATTCCGCTCGGCATCGCCATTGGATCCCCCACCCGGCTCCCTCGCCGGCGCGCGGCGAGGCTACCGCGCTAGCGGTCGGAGTGCCCTAGGTCGCGCCCGGGCGCTACACGATCGCGGACAAGCTGTTTCAGCTCCTTGGTTTCCGGGAAGCGACCCTGCTCGGAGCGCGAGAAGAGGAGCTCCCCATCGAGGCGTACGTCGAAGACGCCCCCTTCACCCGGCACGAGAACAACTTCGCCGAGCTCAGCGTCGAACGTTGTCAGGAGCTCCTGCGCGATCCAAGAGGCACGCAGTAGCCAGCGGCACTGCCGGCAATAGATCAGTTCGAGCCGAGGGCTCGCCACCCTTCTAGGATGGCTCAAGCCCCTTCGGCGCGCATCCAATTCCGCAGGCATCCGAGATCGGCACTCCGGGCCGCTCGAGCCTCTCCCTCGATCCCGAGCCCACCGCGGCCTGCGCTGCCGGTTTCGGTTCCTATCCGCGCTCGAGTGTCGCGCGCAGCATCCACGCCATCTTTTCGTGCTGTTCCATGAGTCCGGTCAAAAAATCGTTCGTGCCGGCATCTCCGAATTCAGCGGCCTTCTCCAGATCCGAGCGTAGGTTCCGGATCAACGCCTCATGAGCGGCGAGCAGACTCCCCACCATTCCCTGTGCATCCCGGGGAAGGCCGCTCGATTCCTTGTTGCGTGCAAGCTCCAAGAACTCGCCGAGGGAACCGGCCGAATTCCCGCCCAGCGCTCGCACGCGCTCGGCCACCTGATCGATGAACTCATCGACCTCTTCGTACTGCACCTCGAAGAACTTGTGCAAGTCATGGAAGCGAGGCCCGACTACGTTCCAGTGGTAGTTCCGGGTCTGCGTATAGAGCAAATACTCATCTGCCAGCAGTACGTTGAGAAGTTTTGCCACACCCTGGCGCGCCTTGTCGGTCAGCCCGATTTGGGTCTTCGTCATCATCGCTCTTCTCCTTCCTCGCTTCTCTAGGAGTTCGAGATTTTGGACTTCCTCGTGCGTCGTGAGCGGACCCTACAGTCCGCACAAAGACCTGTCACATGCATGGACCAATCCTCTACTTGGAATCCATAGGCTGCGAGACGCGGAAGCTCTACGGTCTCGAGCGCGGGGGACCTAAAGTCCTTCACGCAGCCGCATCGGATGCAGTGAAGGTGATGGTGGCGCCCTCGGCGCAGCTCGAAGCGCGCTCCACCGCCAGGATGCGAAATGCGGCTCGCGAGCCCGAGCTCGACCAGCGTCTCAAGCACACGGTACACCGTGGTCCGCGAAATACCGGGAAGTCTCCGGCTCACGGCCTCGAACAGGTGATCGGCGCTTGGGTGATCGAGGCGCGGAGCCAAGGCCTCAAGCACGGCGCGCCGCTGTACCGTCATCGGGAGACCCCGTTCCCGGCAAGCCTCCTCCAGTCGGCCAAGAGCGCTCTCGACCTCGCGATCTCCGCGCTGGGTGGAACGGGAATTCATTGCACCTGCATCTTATTACCAACGAGTACAACTGTCAAGTCCGGGGCGGACCAGCCTACGATTCGTCCAGGCGGGTGGCAAGAATGCGCGCGAGGCGCGCAGGCTCGTGACGCAGCATGAACTCTCGTCCGCCGCGCACGTGGACGAGCCCCGCCTTGGCACGGCGTGGCTTCGCGACGTCCGTGATGGGGGCCAGGTGAATCGCGGCACGCGGGGCGCCCCGCTGCTTCGAGAAATGCAAGGCGAGCTCACACGCATCGAGCAGCGACTCCTGGGGAGCGTCAGTGCGGCCTTCTGTACGGAGGATCACATGACTCCCCGCGCCTCCTTCGACGTGGAGGAAAACGTCATGACCCCGCGCGAGGCGGGTGGTGAGGTGGTCGTTCCCCTCATCGCTGCGGCCGACCCAGATCTCGAGCCCGTCGGCACTCAGGTAACGGCGCGGCCGCAGGCGTGCCGGGAGGGCTTCCCGGTGCTTTGCCGCACGCCGCTGCCCAGCCGGGGCTTTGGAGGCGGAGCGTGGGCGGGCGCGCTCGAGCAGCGCGCGCACTGCGGGCTGCGCTGCGAAGGCAGCGATCGCCAGAGGTTCGGATGCCGCGAGCGCTACTTGCAGGGATTCCCGGAGGTTCGTGAGGTGGGCTTCCCGTAGATCGAGGGACGCGAGCTCGCCGGTGAGTTTCGCCACGCGTCGTTTTGCCTTGCGGTAGCGTGCGAAGCACCGCTCAAGGTTCTTCGCCGGCGAGAGCGTCGGGTTGAGCTCAAGCGTGAGCTCGGCACCGCCCTCGGGATTGCGTACGGCCACACTCGCCGCACCGGGGCGGGCGAGGTGAAGCACCCCCTTCAGCAGTTCCCCACGCCGCCGGTGTTCTTCGGGATCGCCCCCCGCTTCGAGCTCTGCGCGCAATCGCTCGCGCTTCCGGACCAGACCGGCGATTTCCCGAGCCAGGACAGTCTGGAGCGCGCGCACATCCGCCTCGCGAGCCAGCGCGCCCTCTCGCTCCGCGTAGAACCGTTCGATCTCCTCCAGAAGCACTGCCTCGGGAACGGCCACGAAGCGATCCGTTCCTTCGGCCGGTGGGGGCGTCTCTGGACCCCGCCACGGGGCACCGCGTGCCAGCCCGCGCATCGTGAGCTCGAGCGGCCGGAGAGAGGCCTCGACGCAGCCTATCCCGCTCAGCAGGTAGAGGTTGCTCCGGCCACCCAAGATTGACAGTAGGAGCTCGCGTCGACTCTCGTGCGTGTCGAGAGCAAGAGCGAGCTGACGGTCATCATCCAAGATGCGTGCACCGGCGAACCGAGCGCCGTCGAGGTGGGCGCGCAGGTACTGCGCGAAAGCGAGCGCTCGCGCAGGTGCGGGCGGCGGCTCTTTGAGCTCCGACACGCGAGCCAATCCGGGAGCGCAGCAGAGCAGAACGTGGCGCCGCGCGCGACCCGCCCGCCCGGCCGAGCTGCGGTCCCTGAAGGAGAGCACGAGGCGATCGCCGCCGTGCTGAACGATCTTTTCGAGTCGGTGTCCGGCCAGCGTTTGCTCGAGTGCACGCGTGGCACGGCGCAGCTCGCTCAGCGACAACATGTATCGCCTCGGTGACTGGGCTCATCTTCGTTCTTCTCCTCGCTCCTGCTGTTCACACTTTCCTTGCCTTCAATTTTCACTCAGTGCTGGCACTGGGCACAGAAATGGGCACTACGCTGGCCAATCACGATCCGTCGGATGCGACTGCTGCAACGCCGGCATGCCTCGCCCTCGCGCGCGTAGACCCTGCGCTCGTCCTGATATCCTCCGTCACTGCCGTCTGGTGCGAGATAGTCACTGATGCTCGAGCCTCCGGTCTCGATCGAGCGCCGCAGGACCTGGTGCAGAGCCTCGACGATGCGGCCGCATTCTGCGCGGCTGACGCGGCTCGCCCGTCGCCGTGGTCGGACCTGCGCTAGAAACAGTGCCTCATCGGCGTAGATGTTTCCCACGCCCGCGATCACACTTTGATCGAGCAGAACGTTCTTGACCGCGGTGTGCCGCCGCCGCAGCAACGGGAAGACATCCTCGCCGGTCGCGCGCAACGCATCGATGCCGAGCTTGGCGAGGCGCGGGTTCACCTCACCCTCGGCAATCAGAAAAACCTTCCCGAACTTACGTATGTCGCGAAACAGGATATCCGGGGCTCCATCGGCAAATCGCAGGCGCAGGTGGGTGTGCGCGTCGGGCCGGAACGTCGGCTGGTCCTCGGGCGCGAGGGCGGCGCGTGCGGCGGCCGAGAGCAGACGCACACTCATCGCCCCGCCACCGAACAGCTGACCCGTCATGCCAAGGTGCAGCACGAGGCGCGCCCGATCGTCGAGGGTCACGACCAGGTACTTGCCGTGTCGATCGAGAGCAACAGCCGTACGGCCTGGGAGCGCCCGTCGGAGCTTCGCGGGTTTCGTAAGGAAGAAGTAGCTGTCCTCTGTGGTTTCGACGCCCGCAATGCGCCGACCGAGCAGGAGTGGAGCAATCCGCTGGCGCGTCACTTCCACTTCGGGGAGCTCAGGCACGTTGTAGCTCTGCCATGACTCTCCGTCGCTTAGGGCCGAGCCCGGGCAGGCTCTTCACTCCGCAGGAGGGAGATGATGATCGACTTGTAGGTGGGCGTTCGGCTCTTTTCCGCCACGCTCTCCAGTGGGACCAGGGGATTCGCCTCCGGGAAATAGGCGGCCGCGCAACCCCGCGGCAGGTCGTAGGCAACGACACGAAACCCACAGACCATGCGCTTTTCGCCGCCAAAGTGGCTAGTCAGATCAACCCGGTCGCCGTCACGAAGCCCTTGCATGATCACATCTTCGGGATGGAGGAATACGACACGGCGCCCACCACGGATTCCGCGGTAGCGGTCGTCTTCGCTATACACTGTCGTGTTGAACTGGTCGTGACTTCGCAGCGTAGTCAGTAGGAATTGACCGGGCTCGAGTGCGAACTTGGGAAGTCTGTGCACCGTGAAGCGCGCTTTCTTCGATGCCGTTGCGAAGATTCTGCGCTTCTCATTCACCGGAAGCACCGCCAAGGCCATCCCGCCATGTTCGCGGACACGACGGTTCATCTGCCCAAAGCCCGAAACCACGTTCGCAATGTGCTCGCGAATACGGTCGTAGTCGCCGGCCAAGTCCTCCCACGGCACCAAGTCCGTCTCCCCGAGGGCCGCCCGCGCGAGTCCGGCCACGATCGCAACTTCGCTCCGCAGTTGGGGAGAGGCGGGCTCGCGTTGACCTTGCGAGCGGCGGACCACAGCCATGGAATCCTCGATCGTCACAAACTGAGGTTTGCCGCCCACCACATCGCGTTCGCTCCGCGCGAGGCACGGCAGGATCAGAGCTTCTTGACCCGTGACCAGGTGGGAGCGATTCAGGGTGGTGGAAACCTGCGCGGTGAGGCGACAGCGGCGCAGCGCTTGCTGCGTGTAGCTGGCATCGGGGGTCGCCACCGCGAAGTTTCCGCCGAGGCCGAAGAAGAGGCCTGCGCGGCCGTCGTGCATCGCGCGAATCGCCGCCACGCTGTCAAAGCCGTGAGCGCTCGGGGGCTCGAAACCAAACTCCCGACCCAGGCGCTGCAAGAACTCGGGCCGGGGCCGCTCCCAGATGCCCATGGTTCGGTCGCCCTGCACGTTGCTGTGACCGCGCACCGGGCATGCGCCCGCTCCCTGCCGGCCGAAGTTCCCGCGCAGAAGAAGCAGGTTCACAATCTCCTGAACGTTCGCGACACCGTGACGATGCTGCGTGAGGCCCATCGCCCAGCACACGATCACTCGCTCCGCCGCACAGTAAATCTCCGCCGCTTGCCGCATCTCCTGGCGCGAGATACCGCTCTGCTCGATCAGGTCTTCCCAACGCTCCGCCTCAAGGGCATCGCGGAACTCGTCGAAGCCAAGCGTCGATTCGCGCAAGAAGTCCCAATCGATCACTCGACCGCGCGAACGCGCATCGTTCTCCAGCACCTCCTTCATCACACCCTTCAGAAGTGCCACGTCGCCGCCAACGCGCACCTGGAGGAAGAGGTCGGCGATCGCCGTGCTCGTGAGTCCCATCAACTCGAGCGCCCGCTGAGGATGAGCGAAGCGCACGAGGGCGCGCTCGCGGAGTGGGTTTACCGCGACAATCCGGCAGCCCCGGCGCTTGGCAGCTTCGAGCGTCGTCATCATACGCGGGTGATTGGTCCCGGGATTCTGGCCCAGTAAGAAGATCGCGTCGGCGTAGGTGAAATCCGCCAGACTGACCGTTCCCTTGCCCACCCCGATCGTCTCGTTCAGGGCTGTACCGCTCGATTCGTGACACATGTTCGAACAGTCCGGTAGATTGTTGGTGCCGAGCCGCCGCACGAAGAGCTGGTACAGGAAGGCGGCCTCGTTGCTGGTACGGCCCGAGGTGTAGAAGATCGCTTGGTTAGGAGAATCGAGGGCTCTAAGGGCTCTGGCGATGCGTGAGAACGCCTCGGACCATTCGATCGGCTGATAGCGATCGGCCCCGACGGGCTTCCAGACCGGACAGGTCAGGCGGCCCTGTGCTTCAAGCCACTGGTTCGGCTGTTCGAGAAGACTTGAAACCGACCACTGGGAAAAGAACTCGGGGCCCACTCGCTGGCGTGTGGTTTCGTGCGCCAGGTGTTTGGCCCCGTTTTCGCAGAACTCGACCGCGCCGCGACCCTCTGGATCGGGCCACGCGCAGCCCGGGCAGTCAAATCCGTCCTCCTGATTCATCCGCCAGAGGGTTCTCGCGCCCCGGACGAGGCCTGCCTTCCGCGTTACCGCTTCGACCGCCGAAAGCACGGAAGCGAGGCCACCCGCCGCGGGACCCTCGTCCCTCCGATTCAAGCGCCGTCCTCCGCCACGCGCTCGCTCCGCCCATAGACGTTGAAGCCTGGCCCCCGTAGGAAACCAACCAGCCCAATACCCGCTTGTTCCGCGAGACGAACTGCGAGGGATGTGGGGGCGGATACCGCGGCGATCAGAGGAACCCGAGCCGCGAGCGCCTTCTGAACAATCTCGTACGAAATGCGGCCTGAGACCAGCAGCGCATGACCGCTGAGCGGCAGCATTCCTTGACGGGCGGCGAAGCCCACCACTTTATCCACCGCGTTGTGCCGCCCCACGTCCTCGCGCACCACGAGCAGAGCGCCTTCCGGAGAGACAAGACCCGCTGCGTGGATGCCCCCCGTGCGCTCGAAGGCACCCTGGGCTGAGCGCATCCGCTCCATCAGCCTCGCGAAGAAGGAGCGCGGGAATCGAGCGGAGTCGTCGAGAGGCTTTGCGATCCTCAGGGCATTCTCGATCGTGGCCTTGCCGCAAATCCCGCAGCTCGAACTGGCATACAGGTTGCGCCGCAACCCCTCGAAGTCGACGCTTACCCCGGGCCGCAAGAGGGCGCGCATGACGTTGCCTTCGGCCTCAGGATGTGGTGTGACACTGCAGTGTCGCAATGAGAGCACGTCGTCCAGCGACTGGATCACGCGTTCAGTGATCAGGAAACCCAGCGCGAGCTCCTCGTCGTGACCGGGGGTGCGCATCACGACCGCGAGTGGAGCGCCAGCGAGCTGGATCTCGAGAGGCTCCTCTCGGGCGACGGCATCCCGGCATTCGGCCACGCTGCCACGGCCGAAGCGCACGACGGAGACCGGGTGAACCGCGTCTTCAACCTCACCCGAATCCGGAAGCTCTGCAGGGCTCTCCATCGTGGCCATTATCGGCCCCTTCTCCCGCCATCACAATCGCCCCGAACGACACACCGATTGCCCGCCGCTGGCCGTTTGCGGAACGGGCATCCCGGTAGGGGGAGCTTGCACCGAGGCAAGCGCGCTCGACGTGTCTCACGACGGAGAGAAGTTCGGCAACCAGCCGCGCGCCCAAGGCACCGTGCCGGGTTCAGACCACGGCCTGCGCGCGATCAGACTCCCACCAACCCCAAGACGAGCGGCCGGCCATCGATCTCAAGCGCGCGGACCTCCGCAGGCTCCGGCAACCGGATGCCGACCGACACCTCGGTGGCGAGGGTCTCCCGGGCCAGATCCTCGACACGCGGCCGCACCGCTGCGAGCAACGTGCCGTCGCCTTCGAACCAAAGCCGGATGCGACCCGTGTACTCAAGCTCGAGCTCTTTGCGAAGCAGCTGCACGCGATTCAGCACCTCGCGATAGAGCCCTTCCTCGACAAGCTCCGGAGTAAGGACGGTCCTAAGCACCACCACACCTGCCGGACCACTCGCCGCCGCGAATCCAGGCTTCGCCTCAAGGGCAACGGTGATCTCGTCCGGACCAAGTGTGAATTGCAGGGCATCCGCCTCGATGCTTACGCGCTGGTGCGTCTCCAGCTCGCGCAGCAGCGCGGCACCGTCGGCCGCCGCCAGCGCCGCCTTGACCGCCGGCATGTGCTTTCCGACCCGCGGCCCGAGGGCACGGAAATTGGGCTTCACGAGGTACCGCACATACTCGTCCGCCTTCGGCACGAAATGAACGGCATGCACGTTCAATTCTTCACGCACCAGCTCCACGTGATCTGCGAGGGCCGCTGTGAGCGTGGGATCAGCCAGCACCACTTCCGCGGCCTCGAGTGGCTGGCGCACGCGCAGCTTTTGTGCGGTGCGCACCTGCATCCCGAGCGAAACCAGCTCGCGCACGACTCGCATCGCCCGCGAGAGTGGTTCATCGACTACGCTGCGATCAGGTTCCGGGTAGTCGCAGAGGTGGACACTATCGTCCTTGAGCTTCGAACCAAAGCTCCGGACCATTAAATTCTGCCAGATCTCCTCGCTCTGAAAGGGCAGAAATGGTGCGAGCAGCTTCGCCAGCGTGATGATCGCTTCAAAGAGCGTCCAGTGCGCGTCGAGCTTGTCCTGCTCGAGGCCTGATACCCAAAAGCGGTTCCGGCTGCGGCGCACATACCAGTTGGAAAGGGCGTCCACAAGATCGGTAAGGACCCCGGTTGCTTCATAGATCCGATAGGCATCCATGTGCTCTACGACGCGTACCGTGGCGAGCGCGAGCTCGGAGAGCATCCAGCGGTCGAGAAGACCGCGCTGCGTTGCGGTTCGGCGGCCCTGCTTGCACGCAGGATCTGTCGGATCGAAGCCATCGATATTCGCGTAGATCGTGAAGAACGCGTAGACGTTGCGGAGCTTGAGCGGAAGCTCACGCTGGAGCGCGCGAACACCACCCAGGGAGTGCCGAGTATTGTTCCAGGGCGGATTCGCGGCAAAGAAGAACCAGCGGAACGCGTCGGCGCCCGGCGCAGGGGAGCTCGGATCCTCGACGAAAACCCGGGCACTGCTCGGAAGGCGCGGCACCTCCGGCGGTAGCGTTTCTAGCCCGTGGGGAGCGCAAGACAGACCGAGCGCACCCCGGTCGACGCCCGCGAGCAGAACGATGCGCCGAGGAAGCTTGACCGGCCGCAGTGCGAGCTCAACCGACCGGACTTCATGGTCTGCGCGGTAGATCCGCACGGTGGCGCGATCGCCCTGCAAATCCAGGCCGTCGTAGTCCTCGCGTGCAATCCACGCTTCTCCGCTGGGCGGAGCATTCCCGGCGGCGTCGGCGCCAGCCACGGCGAACTCGAGACGAACACGTTCGAGAATGACCGAGGGGGCGGTGTAATTTCCTTTGCTTTTCGACTCCTTCTTCCCCTCGCGATCACAGACGTGACCGAGCACGATGCAGGTGCGATAGGGATGCGGCTTTTCGGCCTCAGGGAAGAGCAGGGTGGAAACCCACAGCAGCGAGTTGAACCAGCCGCGGGTCTGGTCGATTGCTTCGCAGATGAAGTCGGCGGGAAAGTTCGCGCGGAACTCCTCGTGACTGCGGCGCGGCCAGCCCCACTGCGCAAAGGGCATGCAGCCCGAGTCAAACCAGACGTCGATCACCTCGGGCACCCGGCGCCATACGCCGGCTTCTCCCGGCTTCGTCCACGTGACGGAGTCGATCCACGGTTTATGGACGCGTAGGTGGGGCGAAAGCGTGGGGTCCTGGGCACGGGCGGCTTCGAAGCCATCAAAAGCACGCGGGTTGCGTGCGAGGATCTCCGCGACCGATGCAGGGGTGTCGATCGCTCCTGTCACGTCATTCACCCAGATGTTGAGGGGCGTCCCCCAGAAGCGTTCCCGCGAGAGCGCCCAATCGACGTTGTTGCGCAGAAAGTCTCCGAATCGACCGTCCCGGATGTGATCCGGCAGCCACTGAATCCGCGCGTTGGTCGCGAGGGCGTCCCCCACGTGACTCGTGGTGCGCACGTACCACGCCGGCCGTGCGTATTGAATCAGTGGGTCCTGTTCGGAACGCTCGCAAAAGGGGTACTCGTGCCGGATCTGCTCGACATGCCAAGCCAGACCGCGCGCCTTGAGGTCACGAATCAGGTCGCGGTCGGCGTCTTTCACCCAACGGCCCGCGAACTCGGCGGGCGCGATCTCCGGATCAAAGCCACCGTCCGGCTTTACCGCACACAAGAGCGGCAGATCAGGATCGCTCGTGCGCTCGCGGCGTAGCAGATCGAAGTCCACCTCACAGAAAGCTGGCGCTACGTGGACGACTCCGGTTCCCGCGTCGAGTTCAACGAAAGGCGCCTCCACGATCCGCCAGAGCTTTGGATGGGCTCCGGTGCGCGTGAACCAGTCGAACGGAGGGAGGTATCTTTGGCCCGCCAGCTCGGACCCGCGAAGCGTACGCTCCACGGGGAGTTCACGTCCAATCTTTTCGGCGAGCTGTCCCACGAGCGCCGCTGCCACAATCAGCCTCGCGGGACCGTCGCGTACCACCACGTAGTCTACGTCGCCCCGGACCGCGGCGAAGCTGTTCGAAGGGAGCGTCCAAGGAGTGGTCGTCCACACAAGGAGCGCGGTGTTCGGGTCCTGAGACAGCGGAAAACGCAGGTACAGCGACGGATCCTCTACCGTCCTATAGCCCTGACCCACTTCCGCGGCCGAGAGCGCCGTACCTCCTTGCGCCCACCACCAGACGACCTTGTGGCCCTGGTAGAGCAACCCGCGCTTAAAGAGTTCCGCAAGGGCCCACCAGACGCTCTCGACATAGCTCTCGTGGTAGGTTACGTACGCATGCTCGAGATCGAGCCAGCAGCCGAGCTCCTGAGTGAGCTGCGTCCATTCCTTGGTGTAACGGAAGACGCTTTCTATGCAGCGACGAACGAACGGCTCGACTCCGTATTGAACGATCGCTTCCTTGCCCGAGATGCGAAGCTCTTTCTCGACTTCGATCTCGACCGGAAGACCGTGGGTATCCCATCCCGCCTTTCGCGGAACGTCGTACCCGCGCATGCTTCGGTATCGCGGAAAAACGTCCTTGAAGACGCGCGTGAGAGCACTGCCGTTGTGCGGCAGGCCGTTGGCAGTAGGAGGGCCGTCGTAGAAGACGAAGCGCTTCCCGCCGCGACGCTTTTCGAGCGTTCGGGCAAACACGTCGCGCTGGTCCCACAAGGCGCGGATGCGTGACTCCAAGTCCGGAAAGTTCACGATCGGCGCCACTCGCTCGAACCGCGATGCCATGCCCAGAAGCTAACATGATCCTACGAACTTGAGCCAAGGACGGACCCCATGAGCAACTACTTCGACGCCAGCATGCGTTTGTATCTCGAGAAGCTGATCGATTGGGACAGGCTGCTCGGCCTGCTGCGCCAAGGCAAGGTGGACCGCGAGGCCGAGGTGGGCGCCTATCGGAGTGTTCTCGAGACCGTGGCGGCCCTCGCTTCTAGCTTCGAACGTCCCGCGCGAGAGGCCTGGGAGGCTCCAGCCGAGCTCACGCCCGATGGCGGAGCTCGGCCGCCTGAGCACATCCGAAAGGCGTACGACGCGCTCCGGCAGAACGGCCTCGTCGCACTGCCCGTTGCCGAGGAGTACGGCGGTGCAGCAATCCCCCTGCTCGTGAACGGCATGGTTTTGGAGATGATCTCGCGCGCGGACACAAGCCTCATGACCATCATTGGATTGCAGTCAGGTACTGCCGGTGACATTCAGAAATTCGGCAGCCCGGAGCTCAAGCGCATCTGGCTTCCGCGATTCACGACCGGCGAGGTCCAGGGCTGCATGGATCTGACGGAGCCCCAAGCCGGCAGCGACCTCGGCCATATCTCGACGCGCGCCACCGAGCTTCCGGACGGCACGATTCGCGTCGATGGCCAGAAGATCTTCATTACGAACGGCGGCGCCGAGGTGCACCTCGTCCTTGCCCGAGACGCGGACACGTTCGATTCGTCGCGCGGCACCACAAACGGCCTGTCCCTTGTGCTCGTTGCACGTCATCGACCAGACGGCACACCGAACGGCGTCCGCGTGCCGAGACTCGAGCGAAAGCTTGGGATCCACGGCTCACCGACCTGCGAGGTGGTATTCGAGGGTGCGATGGGTCACAGGCTGGGCGAGAAGGGCAAGGGCTTCCGTGCGATGCTCGAGCTCATGAACAATGCGCGGCTTGGGGTCGCGGCCCAGGCGCTCGGGATCGCCGAAGCCGCGTTCCACGACGCCGCCGCCTACGCCAACCAGCGCGAGCAGTTCGGAAAGCCCGTGGCTCAACAGCCACTGGTGCAGAGCATGCTCGCGAAGATGGCGGTGAACATCGAGGGGGCGCGCGCACTTCTCTACCGCACGCTTGAGCTCTACGACTTGACCCTCGCGGCAGAAGCCTGGCTTGCTTCGGGTCGCGGAAGTGCGACGGAACGCGCCGAGACTGCCGCGCGACTCGAACACGAGCGGATCCGTGTACGTCTGCTCACTCCACTGTGCAAATACTTCGCAACTGAGATCTCTTCGGACGTGACGCGCGATGCCATGCAGGTTTTTGGGGGAATCGGATATACGATGGACGTGGACGTGGCGAAGCTCCACGCAGACAGTCTGATCATGACGGTATACGAGGGAACGAGCGAGATTCAGGCCTCGTTCGCCCTCCGCGAGATGGGAAAGGGCGCGCTTGACGCTGTGTTCGCCGACGCGCGTCGTGAACTTGAGGGAATGAGATTGGATTCCAAGCTCAGCGGTTTGGCGAGGCTCGTCGAGCAGGAAATCCCGCGCATCGAGAATGCGACCAAGGTCTTGTTTGCCGACATTGGCTACGCATTGCTGCGAGCGAAGCTGTTGGCTGAGATGGTGATTGATGTCCTCGCTGCGACGGAGCTGCTGCGCCAAGCGAGCGCGGACTCGACGCGACTCGATCTCGCAGAGAGCTACGTGCGTCGACGGAGGCTGCAGGTCGAGTTGTCAGCGCGCCGTATCGAGGAGAATCACGAAGGTCGCTTGGATCGTGATGCACGGATTCTTGGTGCGTGGGGAGGGAGCGGGATTCCCGAGAAGAGTTGACC
>DAIOWK010000029.1:0-18731 GCA_036758525.1 Myxococcota bacterium | reverse complement strand
CGCCGATCACGTGGGGCGCGCAGCGCAGGGAATAGCGGTCTTGGAGGCGCGCGGGCGACGCAGGTCTCCCGCCCTGGGCGCGGGTCAGGTCCTCGCGGATCCACGCCGCGCAGCGCTGCGTCCCGGGGTGGGGTTTCAGATCGAAGATCCGCGCGTCGAAGTGAGCCGGGTTGCCGCGCATGACGTCACAGGCTACGGCGGTGAGCGCTGCGGCCCAGCGCGCGAGTCGCAGGGCCCGCATGAAAGCCAGGCTGCCGAGCGCGGTCATCACACTCGTGCCGTTCATCAAGGCGAGACTTTCCTTCGGCGCGAGGGAGAGCGGAGCCAGTCCGACCTGCGCCAGGGCCTCGGCCGAGGTGAGCACTTCACCCCGCAGCGTCACCTCGCGCTCACCCACCAGCATCGCGGCAACGTATGAAAGAGGGGTCAGGTCTCCGCTCGCGCCGACGGATCCCTCGGCGGGGATGCGTGGCAGAAGCCGCAGGTTCAGCAACTCGCACAAGCGCTCGAGCAGCAGGGGGCGCACGCCCGAGTAGCCGCGGGCGAGGGACAGAAGCCGCGCGGCCACGACGCCCGCCGCCTCGGCCTCTTCAAGGATGCGGCCGGTCCCGCAGCCGTGAAAACGCAGGAGATTGAGGGGAAACATCTGCTGGAGTTCCTCGGGGATGACGTTCCCGAGTGACGCGCCCACCCCGGTCGACACGCCGTAGATCACCTGCCCGGCGCCGAGTGCGCGTTCCACCGCCGCGGCCCCCGCAGCCAGGCGCGCACGATAGGCGGGATCGGGGTCGAGGGCGGCGTGCGCCCGGCCTTCGGCCAATGCCGCGAGCTCCTCGATCCGCAGCGGCGTGCGTCCCACATGGAGCGGGTGGCGGTCCGCATCCCGTTCCTGGACTGTCATGGCGCCACCTTATCGCAGCCTGCTCGCTGCGCCTGCAGCAAATGGGCTGCAACGAAAGCCGCCTGCCGCCCTGCCCTTTCGCCGCGCGGGCGGCGGCGCGATGGCCTGCGGCTTGCAACGCTTTCTGCGCCATTCCTGGAGGACGCCATGGCCGAACTGTGGGACCCCCTCGCTCCCGGATTCGCGACGGATCCCTACACCCGCTACGCCCGCCTTCGTCGCGAGGATCCCGTTCACGAGCTGGAGATGGCAACCCTTCGCTGCTTCATCGTGACCCGCTACGACGACGTCGTCGCGGTGCTCCGTGATCCTGCCTACAGCGCCGCGAAGTTCCCAGAGCGGATGATCGCGGACGCGATGGCCGGTCCAGACCAGAGCTTTGCGGCGCTCGCGCGCGCCGTCTCGGGCATGATGCTGATCAAGGATCCGCCCGACCACACGAGACTCCGTGCCCTCGTCTCCAAGGCCTTCACGCCGCGCGTCGTCGAGGGCCTGCGGCAGCGGGTCGAAGCGATCGTGGACGAGCTCCTGGATCGCGCGGCCACAGCCGGTGGAACGGATGCCATCCGCGAGTTTGCTGCGCCGCTCCCCGTGATTGTGATCGCGGAGCTCCTGGGCGTTCCGGCGGCGGATCGCGAGAAGTTCAAGCGTTGGTCCGACGAGATGGTGCCGTTCATCGACGGAACCCTGCGTGAGGCCGGACTCGTGGAGGCCGCACGCGGGGCGCAGGCCTTGGAAGCGTACTTCCGCGAGTTCATTGCCGCGCGGCGCAAGGATCCCCGGGGCGACCTCATGAGCGGGCTCATCGCCGCCCATGAGCGCGACGATGCCCTGTCGGAGATCGAGCTCGTCTCCACCGCGATCCTGCTCCTCGGCGCAGGCCACGAGACCACGACCAATCTGATCGGAAACGGCCTGCTTGCGCTGCTGCGTGACCCCGGCGAACGCGCGCTGTTGCGCCGTGAACCCGGTCTCGCCAAAAACGCTGTCGAGGAGCTGCTCCGCTACGACAGTCCCGTGCAGCTCACCTCACGCCTCCCAAGACAAGACGTGACGCTGCGCGGGCGTCGGATCCCGGCGGGCATCGAGGTGAACGTCGTCCTCGGCGCGGCGAATCGAGATCCTCTTCAGTTCCCCGAGGCCGATCGCCTGGATCTCGCCCGTGTGGACAACCGCCACGTCGCCTTCGGTCACGGTCCGCACTTCTGCCTCGGCGCACCACTTGCGCGGCTCGAAGCGCAGGTCGCCTTCTCCCGCTTGGTCGAGCGCTTCCCATCGCTCAGCGCCGCAGGCGAAGAAGCGTCGTGGCGCCCTGGCCTCGTGCTGCGGGGTCTTCGCGCGCTGCCCGTTCGCTTCTAGCGCGGAGTCGGTAGCCCGAGGACGCTCTCCACCGCACGGGGTCGGGACGCGCCCAGGCGGCGACGCGCATGCCGCAGGATCGATCGACCAGGGGACGCAGACTACGGGCCCTCGGTCGTGCTGGTCTGTGCAGTCTTGGCTCGGGAGTACAAGGCCTCAAGGCCAAGCCAGAGCGCCGCAACTGCACCCAAGACGAGGACGAGCGCCGTGCCCGAGAGCCGCGCCTGCGCGCAGACCCAAGCCAGCTGCGCGAGACACAAGAGCGAGACAAAGCGCAGCGTAAAGACCCGCGGCACAACGCTCACGGCAAGGGCTCCGAGCGGCGCACCCACCACCACGATGGGTGCGGCGGCGAGCCAATACTCCGACAGCCCGGGCGTGAAGCCCGCCCGGGCGGGTTCGATTGCAGCGAGCGAAAATCGCGTGGCAAGACCGACCAGGGAAGTGAACGCCATGAGCGTCACGGCAGACGGAACCGCCAGCTTCAAATCGGCCCTGAACAGCAGCACCAGGACGCTGTACAGCAGCATGTCCACGCCGACGCCGGTGAGCGCCGCGAGGCAGGCTCCGCCCAGGAGCCCGACGCCGAGCCCGGCCCCGCGTTCGATGCGGGGTCCTGGGGCAAGGATCCCAGCTTGCGCTGCGAGCTCGCGGAGCCGCAGCAGGGTCATCACCCCAAACGCCGCCCATACCACGGCGAAGATGAGCTTCACCTGGACTTCCGTGGCGTTCGGGGCGAGCACGACGAGGCCGAGCGGAGTCCCGATCAGCGACCCCAGCATGGCCCAGCGCAACACCCCCCAAGCGAGAGGCCGGCCTGAAACCAGCATGTAGAGAACGGCCGATCCCATGCCGAGCGACTGCACCGCGAAGCTGAAGTCGCGCCCAAGCCGTGCCGGCTCCCCGAGGAGGAGTACGAGGATCGGAAACGCGACGCTGCCCCCTCCCATGGGCGTCGACCCGGCCACATAGGAGCCGAAGAGCATGGCGAGGGCGATGGGCCAGTGAGCCGCAACGACAGGCCAGCGCCCCCGCCCGAGAACAAAGCCCGTCCATAAGGCGTAGAAGAGGGCAAGCCACAGGAGAAACAGCCAGCGCGGCCTCGCGCCGGGCTGCGATCGGCTCTTGACTTGTACCTCCACGACGGCGCGCACCATAGCGGCCCACGCCTGCGCACCTTACGGAGCGTTTACAGGCCAAATGGGCCTTTGATAGGATCGGGGCCTCCGTTTCGCGTGATTTTCGTGGGAGTACGCTGCGTTGAGCCGCTTTGGCCACACCGGCGAGGTCGTGGAACGGGCGCACCGCGGACAGGCTGAAGCTGTCAGCGAGAAGCGCGCGCTCGCGCACGCCCTCCGGCGGACCGCGCGGCAGGGCGCAACCGCTCTCGCCTTTGGCCTTGCGGGCTGCCTGCTCCTGCTGGTCTTTACCATTTTGACGCTAGGCCGCGTTCTGCCGGGCACGCGGCAGACGCGGGACGCTCGCGCCCAGTGGCTCATCCACCGGACCTACGGATTTCTCCTCGCCTTCATGTCTTGGCTCGGCTTGACCCGGATCCGTTACGAAGGTCTTGAGCGACTTCGGACGCCCGGGCCCCACCTCATCGTTGCCAACCATCCCACCCTGATCGACTTCGGGATTGTGATCTCACAGCTCCCGCAGGCCGATTGCATCGTGGCCGAGGCGTGGGCACGGAGCTTCTGGTTCGGACGCGTCGCTCGCGCCGCGGGCTACATCGTGAACTCGCGAGGGGCGGCCGTCATCGACGAATGCGTGGCGCGATTGCGGGCTGGCCGGACGGTGCTCTTGTTCCCGGAGGGGACACGCTCACCACGGGGGGGCTTATGGCCGTTTCGCAGGGGGGCAGCCCACGCCGCGCTGCGCGGTGGCTTTGACCTTGAGCTCGTGACGATCCATTGTGACCCGCCGGCACTGCTGAAGGGTCAGCCCTGGTGGGATGTGCCGGACCGGAGGATCGAGTACCTCGTGCGGGCCGAGGAGCCGGTTCGCGCCAAAAATCGTGCCTGGGAGGGGGCGTCCGATGTGCTCGCGGCCCGGCGGCTCACCGCCGCGCTTCGCACGCGGACGATCGAGGGGTTGAATCGTGGATCATTTCAGTGAGCTCGAGACGGAGATTAAGCAGCTCATTATCGATTCCCTCATGCTCGAGGACATCCGAGCTGCGGACATCGATAGCGAGGCCCCGCTGTTCATCGAGGGGCTCGGCCTCGACTCGATCGACGCCCTCGAGCTGGCGATGGCTCTCCAGGAGCGTTTCGGTGTACAGATTCAGGACGACCCGGACGAGAACCGTGAGATTTTCGCGTCCGTGAAGAGCCTGGCCGCGTTCGTGACAGCGAACCGGGCCGCATAGGACGGAGCGGGAGGTCGGCGCTTGGAACGGGGCGAGATCTTTGACCAGCTACGGAAGATCCTGCAAACGGAGTTTGCGCTGGAGGAGCGGTTGGTGGTTCCGGACGCGCGCCTGCACGAGGATCTCGATATTGACAGCCTTGACACCGTCGTCCTCGCGATCCATCTCGAGGAGATGACCGGGGTCCCCCTTGAGGAGGACCGACTGAAGGAGATCCGCACCGTCAAGGACATCGCTGACGTGGTGGAAGAACTGCTCGAGCGCGAGCGGGCGCACATCGCACAATCGTGAATCTCACCACGCTGCTCTGCGACGGTCGAGCCGCGCGTTCCCTGGTCGCGTTTGCCCAGGAAGCTCGCTTCTCCTTCGAACAGTTCGAGGCGCAGGTTCGGGCGCTTAGCTTTGCGCTGGGCTCCCTGCGGAGTGAGTCGAGCTCCGCTCACGAGGGCGCTCTACGCCGCGAGCGCTGGCTGCTCCAGACTTCCGACAGCTACTCCTTCGCGGTGGGTTTGTTCGCGCTCTGGCACCACGGCAGCGTCGCGGTGCTCCCCCCAAACGCTTCCCCGGGAACACTCGCAAAGCTCGCGGCGGAAGTGACGGGAGCCATCTCGGATCGCTTGGACCTGCTCCCCGACGGCCGTGTCGTGCACCCCCTGCGACCTCCGGTGACGACCGCTGCGCGGACGCCTGCTGCGCTCGGCACGCTCTTGTCCTCGCAGCCCGCCGTGGAGTTGTTTACCTCGGGAACGACGGGGGACAGCAAAGTGGTGGAAAAGGCGCTCCACCATCTCGACGACGAAGTGCAGGAGCTTGAAGCCCGGTTCGGCGCGCTGTGCGGGGACGCTTCCGTCTTCGCCACGGCATCCCACCAACACCTTTACGGGCTTTTGTTTCGCGTTCTCTGGCCCCTCGCCGCCGGCCGGCCCTTCCGCGCCGAGACGTACCTCTACCCGGCCGAGCTCGTACCGCGCATGATGCAGACCGGTAACTGTGTGCTCATTGGGACTCCCGCCCATCTGCGACGCATGCGGGACATGCCCGGTCTCGAGAAACTGCGGGGAGTGTGCCGCTGTGTCTTCTCTTCGGGCGGGCCGCTCGACGAGCAGACGGCGGATGCGCTGGCCGGTGCACTGGGCGAGGCGCCGATCGAGATCTTCGGCTCCACGGAGACTGGCGGCGTCGCCATCCGCCAGCAGACGCCGGGACCCGGGCGCCTCGCCTTCACACCGCTTCCGGGCATTTCCGTCGAGCGGGGCCCGGACGGCTGCGCCCACGTACGCTCGCCGTTTGCAAGTGCGAGCGACGCAGAGACCTCGGTCATCATGGGCGATCGCATCACTCTGCAACAGGATGGACGCTTCCTCCTTGAGGGGCGTGCAGACCGTGTGGTCAAGGTCGGGGAGAAGCGGCTCTCCCTCCCCGACATGGAGCAAGCGCTGCGGCGCCACCCCTGGGTGTCGGAAGTCGCCCTCGTCCCGCTTGGCAGGGGTCCGCACCTACGGGTGGGCGCCGTCATCGTGCCGAGCGAAGCGGGCCGATCTGCGCTTGCGCGGGAGGGCCGGCGCGCTGTCTCCTTGAACCTTGGGTCAAGCCTCGAACTCGACTTCGACCGTGTGCTCCTGCCGCGTGCCCATCGCTACGTGGAAGCTCTCCCGAGCGACGAGCGCGGGAAGCTGAACCACTCGCTGCTCGGGGAGCTCTTCGCAAAGAGCGATGACGCACCGGTGACCGAGCCCGAGCTCGTGGACGAGAAACGCAGTGCACGCCGGCTCGAGCGCACACTCCGGGTGCCGGCCGATCTCACCTTCCTGGAAGGGCATTTTCCGAGTTTCCCCGTGGTTCCCGGAGTGGTTCAGCTCCGCTGGGCGCTCCGCCTCGCGGCCGAGCTGCTCGGGCACGAACCCCGGCTTGCTTCAGTCGAGGCCTTGAAATTTCGAGAGCTTCTCCGCCCCGGGGATGCTTTCCGCGCCACTGTCGAGCTCTCCGCCCCGGGCGACGCGTTCCAGTTCAGCCTATGGAGTGACGACCCCGCGACGACGCGCGTCTTCTCGACCGGACGCTGTGTGTTGCGCCGCGACACGGGGGACACGTGAACCCCTGCCTGCTCATTCCGATCTTTGACCACAAGGACACGATCCGCGGCGTGCTCCAGTCCGTCGAGGCACTGCGACTGCCTTGCCTTGTGATCAACGACGGCAGCGGCCCGCGCACGCGCGAGGTGCTCGACGCCGTCGCGAAGGAGTTTGATTGGGTCGAGGTCCAGCACCACCCCGTGAACCGTGGCAAGGGCTTCGCGCTGCGGCACGGCTACCGGCTCGCGGCGGCGCGAGGCTTCACCCACGTTCTGCAGTTCGATGCCGATGGGCAGCACGACACGAGAGACGCTCCGCGCTTCCTCAAAGCGGCGCGGGCCAACCCCGATGCGGTGGTGCTGGGCCAGCCTGTCTTTGACACGACGGCTCCGCGCTCGCGGATCTGGAGCCGCAAGCTCTCCATCGGCATCGTCTGGTTGGCGACCCTGTCACGGGAGGTGCGCGATCCCCTGTGCGGCTTCCGCTGCCTCCCCCTGGCACCCACGCTGCGTCTGATCGAGCGCACCGCGATGGGCGATCGCATGGACTTCGATCCGGAGCTCGCCGTCCGCCTGGTCTGGCAAGGCACACGGGTGGTGACCCTGCCGACACACGTGCGCTACTTCGTCGATGGCCTCTCGCACTTCGATGTGGTGTGGGACGACGTGCGTCTTGCCTGGCTCTACATGCGCCTTACGCTGCGTATGCTTGCGAGCCTGCCGGCCGTTCTGCTGCGTAGGCTCCGAGGGCGGGACACCTGGGGGCGGGCTTGAGCAGTCGAGGTGGCTGGGCGACGACGGCAGAACGCGGCTCGATGTTCGGGTTGCGCTTCATGGGTGCCTGCTACCGAGTGCTGGGCCGGCGCGTCAGCATCGCCTTGCTGATGCCCATTGCCACGTATTTCTTCTTGACGAGTGCGCGCTCCCGGCGCGCGTCGCGCGACTATCTCGAGACCCTGTGGGCGATGCCGGAGGGACGCGCCGCGCTCGGGCGGCGCCCGCGTTGGTGGCACGTTCTGCGCCATCACTTTGAGTTCTCGATCAATCTCCTCGACCGCATGGTGATCTGGCAGGGCGACTCACAGCATCTGCAGATCGAGCACGAGGGGAGCGAGCACATGCATCGTCTCGCGCGGGAGAAGCGCGGTGCGATTCTGCTCGGTGCGCACCTTGGCAGCTTCGACTTGCTGCGGCTCATCTGCGCCCAAAGCGGCATCACCGTGAACGTGCTGATGTTCACCGCGCACGCGGAGCTGATCAACCACTTCTTCGCGAAGCTGAACCCGCAGTCGCGCGTGCACGTGATCGCCTTTGATCCGAACTCGGTGGCGTCGATCTTCGAGATCAAGGGCTGCCTCGACCGCGGCGAGCTCGTGGGAATCCTCGGGGACCGGCTCTGGCAGCGACAGCAAGGACGAACGGTGGTCACGAACTTCCTCGGTCGTCCGGCGCTGCTGCCGCTCGGACCCTTCCTGCTCCAGACGCTGCTCGGCTGTCCGATGCTCTTGTCGTTGTGCGTCCGTACGGCTCCCGATCGCTACCGCGCGGTGGCACGCCCGTTCGCGGAGGCCGGCGCCGTGCCGCGTGCAGAGCGCGGCAAGCGCGCCCAGGAACTGGCACAGGCCTACGCGACGCTGCTCGAGGAGTACTGCCTGCGCACGCCGTACCAGTGGTTCAATTTCTTCGATTTCTGGGAAGCCGAGGAGCGCGGGCGGCAATGAGCCCCTTCCCCCCGACCCGCGAGCTTCTGCCCCACGGAGGCGGGATGGCGCTCCTCGGATCCGTGCTTGAGCACGGTCCCACCCATACGGTCTGCTCGGTGGATTGTGCGGAGAGCGAGCTCTTCCGGGAATCCGACGGCAGCGTTCCCGCCTGGCTCGCCATCGAATACATGGCGCAGTGTATCGGCGTTCACGACGGCCTTGAAAAGCACGCGAGAGGCGCCAGACCCGGTCTGGGGTTTTTCGTGGGATCACCCCGCATTGTGCTCCACGCGGACCGCTTCGCCCCGGGCGAGCGCCTGCATGTTCGAGCCGACGCCGTCCGAAAGGGAGGAGGCCTTGTGATCTTCGCCTGCCGGGTGGAGCGCGAAGCGGACGCCGCCCTTCTCGCGGAAGGCCAGGTCAGCGTGTTTGAGCCCCGCCATCCCGAAGCGTTTTTCAGCGGCCCGCCGTGAGTGCCCGGCCGTGAAGAGGACGGCCGCGCCCTGGGCGCAGACGAGGGGGTTCGAGCCGCGCGACTCCCCCTCGCGCACGCGATCCGCAACCCCTTGCCTTCGGCGGGATCCGCAGATCGCTGGACCTGCGTGGCCTCGTTGAGTAGGAGAGGAGGCTCCATGGCCTACGACCCCTTTGCCCGCGGCCCCCACGCTGTCGGCGTGCGCACCAGCGAGCTCAATGACCGCGCCCGCAAGCGCACATTTCCCCTCGAGATCTGGTACCCGGCGCAGACTCTTCACGCAGGCCACGACCTCGCGGATCCGACGCGCGATCGCTACAGCGTCCTTCCCGGATTCCCCGCCGTTACCCAGGATGCTGTACGCGACGCCGAGCCTGCCGTGGGGAGTTTTCCCCTGGTTGCGTTCTCCCATGGCTTCGGCGGACACCGTCGCCAGAGCACCTTCCTTTGCACACACCTGGCGAGCCACGGCTACGTCGTGGCCTCGCCGGACCACGTCGGCAATACGGCCGTCGACACGATGCAGACCCTGATGGAGGTGCAGGCCGGAAAGCCGATTCCGGAGCCGGAGGCCATGGTGCAGGAGTTCGTCGTCAAGCGTCCGGCCGATATCACCTTCCTGCTCGATCGTCTGCTCGACGGGAGCGCGGGCGGGCTCGCGGACCGAATCGATGCGTCGCGGGTGGGCATGACCGGCCACAGCTTCGGCGGCTGGACCACGCTCATGGCCGTGGCGCGGGATCCGCGCTGCGCTGCCTCTCGCCCCGGCGGGAGGCCGCACCGCCATCGCTCAGGACCCCCTGCGCGGCACCGCCGACTTTGCGTGGGGCCGCAGCGTGCCGACGCTCTATCTGGTCGCCGAGCGGGACACCCTGCTCCCCCTCGACGGCATGCACGAGCTCGTCGCCCGCACACCCGATCCCCGGCGCCTCGCAGTGCTGAAGAACGCTGACCACATGCACTTCTGCGACCGCGTCGAGGAGACCCACGAGCTGTTCCGACTGATGCCCCAGGTGGGCATGTTTGCGGAGATCGTGAAGCAAATCCGACCCGTCGCTGAACTGTGTCCAAGCGCGCATGCCTATGATTTCGTGCGCGGCCTTGGCCTTGCGCACATGGACGCGGCGCTGAAAGAGCACGCGGGAGCCGAGCGACTCCTGGCGGGCGACCTCGAGGGGCTGCTCTCCGAACGCGGAATTGAGATCGAGGTGACCTAGACCCGGAGTGCCCGCCCTCTCCCGCCTTTTTGCCGGGAGCCGGCCCGTTCTCCGCTACGAGCGTGAAGTGGTGCCAGGGGCGGTCGCGAGGCGCGCGTCGAGACTCGACTTTACGGCCGCGGCGGGGGGCTGGTCGCGCACGACGTTGGGCTCGATCTACTCCTCTCCGCACAGTTCGAAGCACGCCTGTGAGACCCGTCCGCGCTCCACCCGTATCTCTTGTTCGAGCTCGACCTGGCCAATGGGCGAGGCACCGTCGGCCTCCAGGGTACCCTCGACCCGCACGAACCAGCGTCTTGCAGGAAGACTCCGGAAGTGGGTCTCACGGGTAACGAACGTGTGCTCAAGACGCGAGGACACACGCACGGGTACCGGCGGTTCCGCCTCTCGAGTCCTTGCTCGGGAGGTACCGGCCCGCCGACGAACACGCGCGCTGTGGCGCGAAAGGCGTACGCTGAACGAGCCCTTCCGCTCCTCCGGATAGTCGATCGTGACGGCAAGGTCGCCCGAGCCCCGCAACAACACGAAAAAGATGCGCAGGGCCGCGAGCATGAGAAGCGCACCGCTCGAGGCGAGCCCGACGACGACCGCCCGCGGTAGATCCTTGCCGACGAAGTGGCCGCTTATTTCCCAGGGAGCGCGAACACCCGGGGATGCGTCCGTCAACTCCCCGGCGCCGCGGGAAGGGCTCGCTTGAGTGGGCTTCGCGCTTCCCTCTGCACTTGGCTCTGACCGCTTGAGGAGCGCTCCCAAGACGGCCAAACTGTTCGGAGCAAGCTCGTGTGCCTTCGCAAGCGCACGCTGGGCTGCTTCCGGATGTCCCCGCTCCGTGTAGAAGCGCGCCGCCTCTACAAGGGCCTCGGCCTGCGCGGGTCCCAGCGGCTGGCCGTGATTCGACACCTCGAGCGAAAGCACCGCAGCGCCGGTCTGATAGAGCGCGTACGAGAGCGCATCGCGAGTCTCCTGATCGTCGGACGCCTGAGACAGCGCCTGCTCGAGGAACGGGAGGGCTTCGGTCGTGCGATTGGTGTCGATGTAGAGCTTGCCGAGGTCGCGCAAGGCCGGCGCGGAGTCGGGATCCTGCTTTAGGCCCGTGAGAAGCGCCGCCTCAGCGCCGGCGAGGTCCCCCGTCTCCGCCAGGGCGCGGGCGAGCTGCCTCCAGGTCTCGACGCTTGTGGCGCCCTGCGACACTTGCGCGTGGAGGCGAGCGACTGCTTCTTTCGCGCTTTCGGCCTGCGCGGGATTCGCAGCGAGGAGGAGCGACGCTGCGAGAACAAGCCAACCGCCCATGGCGATGCACCAGGGGCGTGTGAGGTCGTCCCTTCGACGAGCGCGCGCATGGCTCATCCCATGCGCGGGGAAGGAGCCGTCGAGCCAAGCAAAACCCAGGAGCTTGAGCTCAGCGGCGGGAGCCAGCGGGTGGATGCCCCCCGCAAGTCTGCTTACGGCTTCCCCTCCGCCCCGCATCGAATCCTCCTTCGAGGGCCAGCCCGTATCGGTCTTTTTCCCTCCCGACTGGAGTGCGGAACTCCGCGGCCGCGCAGGGGTTTGGCGCTCTCCGAACGCCAACGGGCCGAGCCAGGATCCGATCCGGACGAGAGCGGCCTGGTCAGCGCTTCGAGAGCACCGAGCTCTGGCCCACGCGCCCTTCGCGCCTAGGTGCGATCGAACGCTTTGAGATCAAGATCGACCCCGACGGGGCAGTGATCGGAACCCGTGACGGAGGGATGGATGAAGGCAGCGCGCACGAACGGCAGCGCTGCCGCGGAGGCCAGGACGTAATCGATGCGCCAGCCCACGTTCTTCGCGCGCACACGAGAACGCTGACTCCACCAAGTGTAGTGGCCGGGGCCGCTCTCGAAGCGTCGAAAGGTGTCCACCCAACCCGCTGCGAGCCAACGGTCGAGCTCCGCACGTTCCTCGGGAAGGAAGCCACTTGTCTTCTGATTGTCGCGCGGTCGCGCAAGATCGATCTCGCGGTGTGCGGTGTTGAAGTCGCCCATCACGAGCAAGCGCTTTCCAGCTCTGCGAAGCCGCTCGAGGAGCTCGAAGAGCGCGCGGTAGAAGTCGAGCTTGTACGGCACTCGGCTGTTGTCGCGGTCCTTGCCGCTACCTTTCGGAAAGTACACGTTGGCGATGGCCAGCCGACCGAAGTGGGCGACCTGGAGCCGACCCTCGCGGTCAAAGCGCGGCTCGCCAAGACTCGTGTCGATGCGGTCGGGCGGACGCCGGGCGAAGAGAGCCACGCCGCTGTAGCCCCTGCGCTCGGCGGGCTGGAAAGCTGCGTGGAAGCCGCGGGGCGCCCGCAGCGGAGCCGGTAGGTCCGTGGCGAGCGCCCGGAGCTCCTGGATGCCCACCAGCTCTGCGCGGCTCCTCGCGAGCCAAGCAAGGAAGCCCTTGTTCGCGCAGGCCCGCAGCCCGTTCACATTCCACGAGAGGATGCGCGCTCCGCCCCGTCCCTTCGCAGAAGTGCCACCGAACTCTCGAAGGCTGTGCTTCACTCGGCTCTTGAGCATACGAGAAGATGGGGGGGAGATGAGAGAGCGTAAGACGGGAACCACGATCGCGGGCCGGAAGCTCCGCCCCGAGAGTCTCATGATGAGCTACGGCTATGACCCGAAGCTCTCAGAAGGCGCGGTCAAGAGTCCGATCTTTCAGACTTCGACCTTCGTATTCGAGACGGCGGAGGCGGGGAAGGCGTTTTTCGAGGTCGCCTATGGTCTGCGCGAGCAGGGCAAAGGCGAGGCGCTCGGGCTCATCTACAGCCGGCTCAACAACCCAGACCTCGAGATCCTCGAAGACCGCTTGACACTCTGGGACGATGCAGAAGCGTGTGCCGTCTTCCAAAGCGGCATGGCCGCCATCGCCACGGCGCTCCTCGCCTACGTGCGTCCGGGCGACGTCCTTTTGCACAGCGAGCCGCTCTACGGCGGCAGCGACCACTTGGTGAAGCGCTTCTTTCCCCAGCTCGGCGTCGAGCCGGTGGGCTTCCTGGCCGGCGCGGCACCGAGCGAGCTGGAGGGGTCGCTGCGCGAGCGTGTCGGCGGTCGGCGGGTTGCGGCCGTGCTGATCGAGACTCCCGCCAACCCGACCAACGCCCTCGTCGACATCGCGGCGGTGGCATCCTTCGCGACGCGCATCGGCCGCGCCGGCCACTCCCCGGTGGTGATGGTCGACAACACGTTCCTCGGGCCCCTCTGGCAGCATCCGCTCGAGCACGGCGCCGACCTCGTCTTATATTCCGCGACGAAGTTCTTGGGCGGTCACAGCGACGTCATCGCGGGCGCCTGCCTGGGAAAACAGCAGGTCCTCGCACCGGTTCGCGCACTGCGTACCTTTCTCGGCACCATGGCCGACCCCTGGACGGGTTGGCTTTTGCTGCGGAGCCTTGAGACGCTGGCGATGCGCATGACAGCGCAGATGAAAAACGCCCGAAACGTGGCCGAGTTCTTGAACAATCATCCGAAGGTGCGCCGTGTCTATTACCTCGACCTCTTGCGCTCGGAGGATCCCACCTATGCCGTGTATCGGCGTCAGTGCCTTGCCCCGGGATCGGTGATCTCGTTCGATCTCGAGGGCAGCGAGGCCGAGGCGTTCCGCTTCCTCAACCACTTGCAACTCGTGAAGCTTGCGGTGAGCCTTGGGGGCACCGAATCCCTGGCCGAGCACCCCACCACGATGACCCACGCCGACGTTCCGGCGGCCGAGCAGCGACGCATGGGCATGGGTTCGGCCATGGTGCGGCTCTCGGTCGGGGTCGAGCACTACGAGGATATCATCGCCGACCTGGGACAGGCCTTAGAGGCCGTGTAGAGGAGCACGAAGCCGATGGGAGAAATTGCCAAGGGGCTGATCCTCCTAGGTCTTCTGCTCCTCGGGCTCGGCACACTGCTCGCCCTTTCCGCGCACGTGCCCTGGCTCGGGCGACTTCCCGGGGACATTCGAATCGAGCGCCCGGGCGGGAGCTTCTACTTCCCCATCACGACCTGTCTTCTGGTGAGCGTCGTGCTCTCGATTCTCGCCCATCTCTTTTCGCGGCTGCGTTAAGCCTGTCCGTGTGGGCAAGCGCTGGTCAGGCGCGCTGCCAGCAGAAGGTGCGCGGTCCGACTCCGAGCTCGAGCCGGGGCGTGCCTTCGTCGTGGAGCCAGCGCACGAACTCCAACGCCTGGGGCCAGGCCGGGTCCGGGCTCGGCCCGCGCGAGCCCCTCTCTTTTGTGCCCGAGGCGAGTTCGAAACCGAGCTTCGTCCCTTCGCCGTTCCACGCAAGGAGCAGCGCCACCGCGTAGGCCGCCTCGCGCTCGTCGAGCAGCGGCGCGAAGAGCGGCGCGATCGCGACGTCTCCCGTGACAACCAGGACCGAGCGACCGGGTTCGCGCTCGAGATGCGTCAGCGCTTCGAGGAATGCGGTGGCAAAGGTGTCGCGCTCGCCAGAGAGGGAGCTTGAGGCTTGGCGATTGCCGGAGGCGATGGAGAAGAGCCCGGCCTGCGCATTGTGAACGGTGTGGGTGAACTTCGCGGGCGAGAGGGGCTGCCCCTTCGCGATGGATTCGAACAGCGGGAACGACTCCTTGTTCTCGCCATGGCGCGACGCGAATACCGTGCGCACCTCGGATCTCTCCTCCGCCGGGCAGCCCTCGAAAGCGACGTGAAGCATCGCCTTGCTGAGCGCCGTGCAGCGACGGCGCAGCATCGGGGGCAGGAAGCGGGCGTCCGGGCTGCCCTCGCAGCCCACGGGCCGAGGCTCCTTCGCCCAGACCTGCCACGCTCGAGCGTCCGCCAAGCCGGGAGCCCAGGCCGCCCAGCGGCGCAGCGAAACCCTCAGCACGGGAGCTCCCCACCCAGCACGAGGACGCAGTTGTTGCCGCCGAAGCCGAAAGAGTTGGTCAGCAGGTGGACTCGACCCTCGACCCGCGCCCGCTCGCCCTTGTCCACCAAGCGAAGCCGAGCAAGGGCGGGATCGCGGCGACCGTCCCAAGCGTGGGGCAGGAGGGCAATTTGGCCGTCGCTTGCGCGGGCCAGCATCATCCAGCAGAAGCCAGCCTCCATCGCGCCGGCGGCACCGAGCGTGTGACCGACAAGCGCCTTGGTCGAGCTCGCGGGCACCTGCTCTCCAAAGACTCGCACCACCGCCGCGCTCTCCATCGCGTCGTTTAGGGGAGTGCCTGTGCCGTGCAGGTTCACGTAGGCGATATCCGCTGGGGTGAGGCCCGCGTCGCGCAGGGCCTCGCGCATCGCATTCTCCGCGCCTCCACCCGCAGGATCCGGCGCAGACATGTGGTGCGCTTCGCTTGACTCGCCAACCCCTTCGAGCTGGATGCCCCCTTCCTCGCGGGTCACGAGCAGGATCGCCGAACCCTCGCCGAGGGTCAGGCCCTTGCGGTTCGCACTCATGGGATTCGGCAGCTCGTCGCTCACCGCCTGGAGGGCGCAGAAGCCGTTCGTCGTAAGGCCGCAGAGCGTGTCCGTCGCGCCGGCCACCACCGCGTCACACACGCCAAGGGCAAGCAGCGAGCGCGCCGAAGCGAGAGCACGCGCTCCCGATGAGCAGGCGGTCGAAAGCGTGTAGACGGGTCCTTCGCTGCCGAGATAGGCGGCGACGAAGCCGGCGGCGCCACCAAACTCGAGCTGGGGATAGTCGAAGCCCGGCGCCAGAACTCCATGTGCGGCGTTGTGACACAGTGCGGCTTCTGCGTCGGACACACCCGACGTGCTTGTCCCCATCACGACGCCGACGCGACCACGCCCGACCTCGGCGATGATCGCCGCGAGCTCCGCCTCGAGGCCGAGCAACACCGCGAGGGAGAGCGCATTATTGCGACAACGGTAGCGGCGGAGCGCACTCGGGATTTCGGGGAGCGGGCTCCGCACCTCGCCGACGAGCAAGCTTCGACCAGGTACGAGGTCGTCTCGCCATGTGAGACGGGACTGGTCTCCCGCGAGCAGGCCTTGCCAAATCTCATCGGAAAGCGCGCCCAGGGCGTTCACCATGCCGAGGGCCCGCAGCCTACAGGGAGCGTGCTCTCGCATGCGCTTCCTCACGTGCAAGGTGGGCGACCTCAAGATACCGTATCGCTGTGGGATCTCAGTCCGCCCACGGCAAGCTCGATGTGGCTATCCTAGGGGGGGGACTGGCCGGGAGCTTTCTCGCCCGCCAGCTGCAGCGCACGCTTCCCGAGCTGCGGATCGGCCTGTTCGAGAAATCGAAGGAACGCTCCTACAAGGTGGGAGAGTCGACCGTCGAGATCGCGAGCAGCTATCTCACACGCCGCCTAGGCCTCTCGCAGTACCTCTACCACGAACAGCTGCCAAAAAACGGCTTGCGCTACTTCTTTGATGGACCCAGTCGCGACGCTGCGATCCCCGAGATGAGCGAGGTCGGGACCGTGAACCTGCCCTTCCATCCCGCATTCCAAATCGATCGCGCCCGTATGGAGGCGGATCTCCACGCGAGCAATGCCGAAGCGGGGGTGGAGGTCCGCATTGGTGCCCGGGTGAAGGCCGTCTCGCTTGGCCAGGGCGGCGCCCCTCACTCCTTCGAGGTGATCGAGAACGGGCGCACGACGACGCACGAAGCCCGCTGGCTGATCGACGCGACCGGGCGCACAAGCCTGCTGGCCAAGCTAAAGGGCCTGCGCGTACCGGAGACCGAGCACTGCCTTGCCGCCGCATGGGGCCGCTTCGAGCGTGTCGCGGACGTGGATGAGATGGGCTCCGCCGCGTGGCGCGCGCGTGTGCGCTACACCTCGCGCGGGCTCTCGACCCTCCACTTCTGCTACCCCGGCTACTGGATCTGGGTGATCCCGCTGCGCAACGGGCTCACCAGCATCGGTGTCACCGGGTCAAAGGACATCGTCGACTCCGGCGTCCGCTGCCAGGGCGGTCTGCGCGCATTTCTGGAGAGGCACCGGGGGGTGGGCTCGCTGCTCGGGGAGGCGAAGCTTGTCGACTTCGGCGGCTATGCACAGATCGCCTACGGCACCCGGCAATTCTTTGACGTCGACCGCTGGGCCGTGACGGGCGAGGCTGCCGCCGCGCAAGATCCGCTCTACAGCCCCGGCATCGATTTCATCGCCCTCGAAAACGACTTCCTGACCGACCTGATCCGCCGGGAGGTCGCCGGTGAGAGCGAGGCCCATCGGGCGGAGCGAACTGCGCTGTACGATCGCTTCATGCTCTTCCGCCACGAGGCGACCATGCGGCTTTACCGTGGCCTGTACGGGGTGCTCGGAAGTTACGAGATCATGCGGATGAAGTGGGACCTCGACGTGGGCTCCTACTACAACATGTGGGTCGCGGCGTACATGCAAGACATGCATCTCGACCCGACATTCCTCGAACAGCAGCTCTCCTGGCAGCCTTTCTTGCTCCAGGGTCTCACCAATTTTGCGCACCTGTTCCGGTCTGTGGAGGCGCACCTCCGCGAACGCGGCGCCCTGCAGCGCGGCAATCGGGGTCGCTTCTCCTCGGGCCTCGAGAACATCGACTTCGTGGAGGAGGTCGGCCTGCCGCGCACGCGCCGCAAAATGCTGAAAAAGGCGGGCGAACTCTTCAACGTGGTGCGCCAGCGCGCGCTGGATCTCCTTGAGGTCTCTCCCGAAGCTCGGGTGCGCGCACCACTCGCACTCTCCGCCTTCCTCTCTGACCGTCCCCTCGCGTAGCCGAACGCGCCGGCCGTGTTGAAAGCCGCCTTCAAGCCCTCGCGCCTCCAGAGCGTCCTCGGCGTCGGCTTGATTGCACTCGTCATCGTTACACCGCTCCTGCTCCGGCCCACAATCGAGCGGGTCGGCCCCCGAAGCGTCGCAGCCTTCACCTTGGTCGGAGCGGGGCTCGCGCTCGTGGCCCGAAACGCCCGGCGCGGGGCGGACTTCGGCTTCGGCAGTGCCCAGCTCGGTGGCTTCGGGCTGTTGGCGGGGCTCACTCTGGTGAGCGGCCGCCGCATTTTTCTCCTCCTGCTGCCGGCTCTGGTCTACGCCTACCTGATCTGGATCTTCGCCAGGAGCCTGCGGCAGCCGGTCAGCATCATTGGTCGTATGGCGCGCATCGTGGACCCGAAGGCACCCGACTTCATCGATCCCTATTGCCGCAAGCTCACCCTCGTCTGGTGCGGGGTCTTCGCCGTGAACATGACGCTCCTCAGCGCCTTCGCACTGACCGGGCGCTACGACGCATGGGCGTGGTACGCCGGGGCGTTCTCATACCTCTTCATGGCTGTCGTCCAAGGCCTGGAGTTCGTGGTGCGAAAGGTCTGGTTCCGGCACTACGGAAGGGGCCCCTTGGATCGCCTCTTCGAACGGTTCTTTCCGCCGGAGAACACGCCCGTGGGACGGCGCTCACTCGCCTACATCCAGCGCATGCGCGCACGCATCGCACGCGGCGAAGAACTCTAGACCCTAGATATTTCGCGCCCTTACGGGCTCCGATCCCGATACCGCTTCTGCCAACCCTGCATCGCCGAGCATTCGGCGCGCCGTTGCGCGGGAGGTCCTAAGCAAGCGCGCCTTCTCAAGGACAAATGGATCTCTTTCGGTGTCAGCCTCGGGAGGGATCGCTCCGCCTGCCACTATTTCGCCGCGGCAGCAATGCGCGCCCACTCGTCCATCTGGACCTTGGCGACGAGCTTGTAGGCGCCGT
>DAIOWK010000028.1:0-19131 GCA_036758525.1 Myxococcota bacterium | reverse complement strand
CTTGCCCGACGGTGAACGCGGCGAGATCTGCGTGCGCGGGCACAATGTCATGAAGGGTTACTGGAAGCGGCCGGAGGCCACGAAGGAGGCGCTGCGAAACGGCTGGTTCCACACCGGTGACATCGGCATTCGCGACAGCTCCGGCTCCTACACGATTGTGGATCGCAAGAAGGACATGATCATCCGAGGCGGCTTCAACGTGTATCCGCGCGAGATCGAGGAGGTGCTCTACACGCACCCCGGCGTGCTCGAAGCTGCCGTCGTCGGGGTTGCACACGAGAGCCACGGCGAGGAGGTGAAGGCGATCCTTGCGCTAAAGCCCGGGCAGACGCTCACTGCGCCTGAGGTGATCGCTTTCTGCAAGGAACGGCTCGCGGCCTACAAGTATCCGCGTCTGGTCGAGTTCCGTGACGCGCTCCCCAAAGGACCGACCGGGAAGATTTTGAAAAGGGAGCTGCGCTAGGACCCTCGCCGCCGCGCCTCCCAGGCGAGGAGATAAACCCCTGCCAGAACCAGAGCTCCTCCGGCGATGGCCTGCGGGCGAAGCTCCTCGCCAAGCGCGTAATGACCGAGCAGCACACCGGCCACGGGCTGCAGAAACACGAAGCCTGCCAGGATCGAGGCGTCCATCTGCGCGAGCGCCAAGTTCCACAACACGGCGCCGAGGGCCGACGCGAAAAGGCCGAGAGCCACTGCCCAGCCGAGGGCGGGCAGGAGTGCGGGTCCCCGCTCGAGGCGCGGGAGCTCAAGCGCCGCAAGGGGCAGGAGGAACGGAAGCGCGATTGCCAGCGACGCTGCGGTAAGCGCAAGGGGAGGAAATCGGCCGAGGAGAGACTTTCCCGCAACCGTGTAGATCGACCAGGCGGCCCCATGCGCGATCAGCAAAAGGTCGCCGACGAGGTGGGAGGTGTCGGGCGTGCCCCGAAAAGGGATTCCATTCGAGACGACGCTGGTCGCCCCAGCGAGCCCGGCGGCGAACGCAGCGAGACGCAGCACGGAGAGCCTCTCGCCGAGCAGAAGAGCGCCAAACAGCGCGACGCAAATCGGCTCCGTCCCGATGAGGAGCGACGCGCGTGAGGCGCTCGAGAAGGCGACGCCGTAGTTTCCGAGTGCCAAGGGGAGCGCGTAGCCGAGTCCGCCCATGGCGAGGAGCCGCAGCCATGCGGGCTTTCCCGCGCGGAAGATTTGGCGAACGGGCGTCACTCCTGCGAGGGGCATAAGACAGGCGAGTGCCACCACGGTGCGCACCACGACGAGGGTGAGTTCGGGCAGCCCGGCGAGCGCCTTCTTTGTGGCGAAGTAGGTCGCTCCAAGGAATAGATTCAGGAAGAAGGCGAGCAGCACGGCGCCCGGCCGAGCGGCGGCTATGACGCGCTCCCCCGACGCAAGCGTGCGAGTTCGCCCATTTTCGTGAGGTCGACCGATACGAAGAGGCCCTCCGCTTCGGCCGTCAAGAGCTCCCCGGCGTATAGCTGCCCATCGGTGAAAATCTTGCGTCCTTCAACACGCCCCACGCGCGCTTCGAAGCGAAGTTCACGCTGCAGGGGCGTCGGCTTTCGATAGCGAATCGTAAGCGTCCCAGTCATCCCGGGATGCCCAGTCGTGGACTGCGCGAAGCCCAGCACCTCGTCGAACGCGGCGGCGATGAATCCGCCGTGGACGTGTCCGGGGGGGCCTTCGTAGGCAATGCCGAACGTCACCGTGCCGCGCACGACATCCCCGTCGATCACGAGCGCGATCGGGGGCGCCAGCGGGTTCGAGAGCCCAATGAGAGGGCTGTAGTCGAAGAAGGCGCCGACGTCGCCGGCGTTGGCGGTCTCAGCGAAACCCGCGGGCAGCACGCGCCTTGGGTGGCTCGCCAGGCGATGGGCGTAACGCTCAAGGGCGTCGGCCGCCGTGCGCAGCTCTGCCTCGGGAGCGTCGCTCGTGACGAGGCGATCGATGACCTCCCGCATCGCCTTGGCGAGTCGGCGCCGTTCCGCCCATGCCCCCTTGGCCTCGAGGTGTGCCGAGCTCCAGTACGGCCACTTGCCCTCTGCTTGATCCGCCATGGTTCCTCCACGCGCGCTACACGAGTGCAGGATACGTGAGGACGCCGTCCGTGACGCGCGCCCAAGCGGTGAGGGTGTGCTCCCGGGCTTTGCCCGGCTCAACGAGATGGACGACGCGCCAGCCTCGCACGCAGAGCGCATCGGCGATGATGCGCCGGTGGCAACGCCAGAAAAGGCGCTCCGCGCACAAAATGGCGGTGGGCGTCTCGCGTGCCAGAGCCTCGAGCTCGACCACACCGGCGGCGCCCTCTGCCGTGCCCAGGTAGTCGGCGTAGTTGCGGAACGCCGGCTCGAGCCAAGCTGCATTCGAGGAGTCGTCCGGCCGTCGGATGGCCTTGCGTCGTCCTCCAAGACTCCTGCCGAGCCAGACGTACCGGATGCCCACCAGGGGAAGCCAGCGCTCGAGCTCCGCGCGGGCATGCTGAGGATTGCGCCTTGAGCCCGGGAAGCTCCGAACGTCGGCCACGACCCCTATCGCGGCCTCGCGAAGGAGCGCGCTCAGCTCCTCGGCGGTCCGCGTCCCATGTCCGGCGGTGTGGACGACCCCCGCGCTCACGTCCCGAAGGTGTCGAGCATGGCGTCGAGGTTGGCGCGCACGCGCTCGGGAGGGACGCCGACGGCCGGGGCGTAAAGCAGGGGCTCCTCGGTCAGGCCCTTCCACTGCCCCAGGCGATCGCGTGCCTCGTCGGGGGAGCAGGCGATCGCGATCTCGTCGACCAACGCGTCGGGAATCGCCTCTGCCATAGCGCCCACGTCCCAGCGCCGGAGCGCCGCGCGGCAAGCCTCGCCCACGTGGCGCAGGCCGTGCAGGTCGAGCACGGAGTGATAGATCTCTGTGGTGAAGTAGAAGCCGATTTGGGGCTTGGCATCTCGAATCGCCTGGGCGCGGTCGGGATGGAGCGACACCATGACATAGGGCACGAGAGCGCAAGCGCCCGCGACCCTGCCCGCGCTCGATTCTGCGCTCGCGAGTCCAGGGAGTGTCACCTCCCGGTGAAAGCGTCGCGTCGCGATCGGGTGTCCCACCAGGCCATCGGCCACGGCGCCGGCAGCGGCGATCATGCCGCGATTCACAGCGGCGACCCAGATCGGAATGCTGCCGCGAGGGGCGCCGGGTCGGGAAAAATGCGGGACGTTCACCTTCCAGTACTTCCCATCGAAGCGCAGTCCGCCTCCCTTCTGCGCGGCGAACGCTGCGCGCAAAAGCTGGACGAGCTCGCGCATGCGTGCTGCGGGCGCCGAAAAGGGCACGCCGTACCAGTCCTCGTTCATGCGGCGCGTGGCGGAACCGAGGCCGAGCACCATGCGTCCGCCGCTCAGCTCATCGAGGTCCATGGCAGCGCTCGCGTGTAAGAGGGGCGAGCGTGTAAAGGCGTTGGCGATGGCGCTACCGATCCGGATGCGGGAGGTCGCTTGGGCGATAGCGCCAAGGGTCACGTAACCGTGCCGGTTGAAGAACTCAATCGTGTAGACGCCATGGAACCCCGCCGCCTCGGCCCGCCGGGCGAGTTCGAGGTCCGCGCGCGCAGAGCCCCCCGTGAGCACGAGTCCCATCCGCATCTTCCCATGCTACCGAGCCGGTCGAGCAGCAGCCCCTCGCGGGAGGGGGGTGGGCCGTGACCGCATCCGACACAGGGTCGGGCCAAGCTCCAGAAGTGCGCGGCTTTGAGGGCCGCGTTTCAAGGAGACGACCTATGAGCAGCATGCTTCGCACGCTTCAGCGTTGTCCGGTCTGCGCCTTCAGCGAACTGGTGACCGACCAGGTGGTGGAAGGAGGCTTCCTTGTGCTGGGCGCGTGTCCACGCTGCGATTACCGCTGGACCGGAGCCGTGCTCCGGCCTGGCTTCCCGCGGGCGGTGCCCGTGCGCCCGGGTGCCCCGCTGCGCAGGGAACGAGGCGTCGCCGCCGCCTGACACAGCCACCTTGGCGCGGGATCCCGTCCTCCCCGACGAAGGTGGTACCGTCGGCGCGTGCGGCTTGTTCTCTACACGGGCAAAGGCGGTGTCGGGAAGACCACGACCGCGTGCGCCACGGCGCTCTGTGCTGCCGCTCGCGGCCGGCGCACGCTCTTGGCCTCCGCGGATGCCGCCCACAGCCTGGGGGACGTCCTCGAACTCCGCCTCGGCGCCCGACCCACCCCGGTCGCCCCCTGCCTCGACGCGCTCGAGCTCGACGCGCGTCAAGAGATGGCCGACCACTGGGGCCGGATTCGCGATTACCTCGTCTCCGTGCTGCGCTACCAGGGGCTCGAAGAGGTGGTCGCCGAGGAGCTGGCGCTTTTGCCCGGAGCGGAGGAGCTCTCGACGCTGCTTGGTGTTGAGGAGCACTGCCGGTCCGGCCGCTACGACCTCGTCGTCCTCGATTGCGCCCCCACCGACTCGACGCTTCGGCTCCTCACACTCCCGGAAGTCGCCCGCGGAGCCCTCCGCGTGCTGCTCCGTGTGCAACAAGCGCTCTCAGCGGTGGTGACGCCCCTCGCGCGCAGCATCGTGCCGATTCCACTTCCTGATGCGGCCGTCTTTCGGGACATCGACCAGCTGCTGTTTCGAAAACTTCGGGCGCTCCGCAGACGCGTCACTGCGGAGAGCTCGAGCGTCCGCTTGGTCGTGACCCCCGAGCGCATGGTGATCGAAGAAGCACGGCGCGCCTTCACCGACCTCGCGCTCTTCGAGATCCCCTGTGACGCGGTGGTGATGAACCGGCTCCTGCCTCCGATCGCGGCTCGCGAGGTTTTCTTCCACGACTGGGGCCGCCTCCAGGAGGAGCGGCGGCGCGAAGTGGAGGCGTTGTTTGCTCCGCTCCCGGTGCTGCCTGCCCCTCTACGCGACGATGAGCTGACGGGGATCGAAGCGCTGCGGGCCCATGGAGACGAGCTTTTCGGTGAGCGCGCGCCCGATGCAATCCTCGGCATCTCGGGGCGGGTGCGTTTCGCGCGGGACGCGACCGGATACCGGGTCGATTTGCCCCTGCCCCATGCCGAGCGTGCGGCGCTCGACGTCTCCAAGCTGGAGGATGAGCTCGTCGTGCGCTCCGCGGGACGCCGCCGGGCGCTCAAGCTCCCCCGTCGCCTTGCCGCGCTCTCCCTCGCGAGCGCACGCTTCGAGCACGACGTCTTGGTGGTGCGCTTTGGAACCGAGCGGCCTGGCCCGGACCCGGTGCGCCCCTAGTGCGCGTCCTTCTGCATACGGGCAAAGGCGGAGTGGGCAAGACGAGCCTTGCTCTCGCCACGGCGCTCGGCGCGGCGGCGCATGGCCACCGGGTATTCGTGCTCTCCACCGACCTCGCCCACAGCCTCGGGGATGCGCTCGGCCGGCGCATCGGCCCGCGGCCGCAGCGCATCTGCGAGGGCGTGACTGCGCAGGAGGTCGGAGTGCTGGATGAGCTCGACCGGGCCTGGGCCGACATCCAGGTCTGGTTACGCGAACTCCTGCGCGAAGAGACCGACGAGCTCCTGGCGGAGGAGCTCCTCGTGTTCCCCGGCCTCGAGGAGCTGATCTCCCTGCGTGCGGTGCGCGAGGTCGAGGCGACCGGCGAGTTCGATGTCTGTGTGGTCGACTGTGCTCCCACAGGCGCAACGCTTCGCATGCTGCGCTTCCCCGATGCCCTTCGGATTTTCATGGAAAATTTCTTCCAGCTCGAGCGGCGCGGCGCGCGCCTTCTGCGGCCTCTCGTGGATCGCATCCACGCGGGACGCCTCTTGCCACGTGAGGAGTTCTTCGAGGCGTTCGAGCGGCTCTATCGAGAAGTCGAGGACGTGCAGCAGATTCTTCTCGACGGCGACCGCACGACCGCGCGCCTCGTGGTGAACCCTGCGCGTGTCGTGGTCGAGGAGACCCGACGTTCCTTCGCGTATCTGTCGCTGTACGGCGTCGCCACGGATGCGATTGTGGTGAACCGCCAGCTCCCTGCGCGTGCAGCGGAAGGCTACTTCGCGCGTTGGGCGGAGCGAGAACGGCGCGAGCTCGAGGACATCGAGTCCTCGTTCCCGGTGCCGATCTTCCACGCTCCACTCTTCCCCCACGAGCTGGTGGGTGAGGAGCAGCTGCGCGAACTCGCCCGCCACGTCTACGGCGATCGCGATCCGGCCACGCTCTTCACCCGCGCCCGGCCGATCCGATTGCGCAAGCGCGGCGGCCGCACCTGCCTCGAGATCGACCTTCCGAACGCACGAAAGGAGGAGATCGAGGTTTCCTTGCATGGCGAGGTCGTGCTCGTGCGCGTGCGCGACGCGCAGCGGCGCATCGCCCTCCCGGCCTCGGTCAAAGGTCGCGCCGTCGCGCACGCACGGCTCGAGGGGGGCGTCCTCGAGGTCGCATTCGAGGCGTGAGCGACCGGCCGCCCGGAGAGCCGAGGCGCATCGTCTCGCTCGTGCCGAGCCTGACGGAAGCCCTGTTCGTGCTCGGTCTGGGTGAGCGCGTGGTGGGCGTCACCGACTGGTGTGTTCACCCAGCGCAAGCGGTGGCTCCCCTGCCCAAGCTCGGCGGGACAAAGAACCCAGACCTTTCGGCGATTGTGGCCCTGCGGCCCGACCTTGTGATCGCGAACCGGGAGGAGAACCGGCGCCAAGACGTGGAGCGCCTCCGTGCGGCGGGGTTCGCGGTCTGGGTGACCTATCCGCGAACGGTTCGCGACGGAGTGGCGCTGCTGCGCGAGATTGCCTTGCTCGGTGCCACCGCGGAAGCGATCCGCGACGTCGTGGAGCCCGTGGAGGCCGCTTTCGGCGCCGCCCTCGCGGCGCGGGGTGGGCCTGCGCAGCGCGTGTTTTGTCCGATCTGGCGCGATCCTTGGATGAGCGTCGGCCCGGACACCTACGCTCACGACCTCCTCGCGCTGTGCGGCGGTGAAAATGTCTTCGGCGCCCCCAGCGATCGGCGCTATCCACGGGTCACGCTCGCGCAGCTGGAGGCAGCCGCGCCGGCCGTCGTGCTGCTCCCGGACGAGCCCTACGCTTTCGCTCCGCTCGATGCCGCAGAAATCGCCCGGCTCGACATCCCCGCCGCCCACGCCGGGCGGATCCATTTGATCGACGGCACCTGGGTGTCATGGTACGGTCCGCGCATCCGCGGTGCGCTCGAAGGGCTGCGCCCGCTCCTCGCCCCCCAGCGCTCTACGTAGGTCTGCGTTGTACGGAGCCCAGGGAGAATTCACGTGTCCATCGTGCTGTTCGAGCGCCGTGGGTCTGTCGCGCTGATCACGCTGAACCGCCCCGAGGCACGGAACGCGGTGAACCCCGAGCTTGCGGTGCGGCTCGCCCAGGCCTGGGAAGAGGTGAAGGACGATCCAGCGATCCGAGCCGCCGTCGTGACCGGCGCCGGGGACAAATCCTTCTGCGCAGGAGCAGATCTCGCCCGGCTGATCCCACTGTTCACCGGCGCCCGGACGCCCGAGGACGAATGGGACGAGGCGCTGCGCCGGGACCCCGGGATCGCGGATCGGGCTCTTTTGCGAGAGTTCGATCCCGAGAAGCCCATCATCGCTGCGGTGACGGGCTTCTGCATTGCGGGGGGGATGGAGATGCTCCAAGCGACGGACATCCGCGTGGCCGCCGTGGACTCGAAATTCGGCTTGCAAGAGCCCAAGTGGGGCCTCTTCCCCATCTCTGGTTCGACCGTTCGACTGCCGCGCCAGATTCCCTACGCCGTGGCGATGGAGATCCTCCTGACGGGCGACCTGATCAACGCCGACCGGGCGTTCGATATCGGTCTGGTGAACCGCGTCGTGCCGCGCAGCGATGTTCTCGCGACAGCGCTGGGCATCGCGCAGACCGTGGCAGAGAACGGCCCCGTTGCGGTGCGCGCGATTCGTCGATCGGCGCGCGCTTGCATCGGCCTCCCAGAAAAGGATGCGCTGGCCCTTGAGCGTGAGCTCGGAATGCCGGTATTCCAGACTGAAGATGCGCGCGAAGGTCCGCGGGCATTCAAGGAGAAGCGCAAGCCAAAATTCGTCGGTAAGTAGTCCTCTGGGCGCTGGCTGGTGGCGCGCGGGACGGGTGTCCATAGAGATGGAGCGGCGCGGTCTTGCGGTCGCACTTGGCGCGCGTAGGAGAACGTTGGAGGGCGGGAAGTCAGGAAGGATTGGAGTGCCGGGCCGCGCTCGACTGCGCGGGGATAGGATCTAAGGGGAACAAATGAGGCGGAGGGGGGGCCGTCGATGAAGAGAAATCACAGCCGTGTGTGGCGAAGGAGCCTCTACGGAGCACTGCCCTTTGTGGTGGGGCTCCTTGTGGGGTGGGCGCCGCCAGCCGCGGCAGTGCGCGTGATCGACGTGCGTGTGGGCCAGCACGGTGAGTTCACGCGAATTGTCTTCGACCTCGACGGGCCTGCGCGCTACCACCTGGAACGCAGCGAGGCTGGTGCGGCAGCGCCCGAACTCGTGGTGCACTTCGACGCCAGCGCGCAGCCCAAGGTCGTTCGTACGCTGTCCAAGATCGTGGACGCCGTGCGCCTCGAAGCACGACCGGAAGGTGCGGTGGCGCGGATTGCGCTGCACTCCCCCGATGTCCACGCGGTGGAGGAGACGCTCTCGTCGCCTCCGCGGATCGTGATCGATCTCAGGGCGTCGACCCCGGCCGAGGTGGCCGCTGCGAAGGGGCCCGTCGCGGCGCCGCCCCAGACCGCGGAGCCTCCGACCCCGGCGGCATCGGCGCCGCCGCCCACGCCGCAGGCCCCAGTACCTCCCGTGACCGCCCCGACCGCCCCACGAACGACGGCCGAGGTGATCGAGGCTCAAGCAGACGCAGCCGCAGCCCGGCTTCTCGGCGAGCAGGGAGCCGCGAAGCCGGGCGAGCCACCTTCGGCCGGGCCTTCCGGATCCGCGGAGCCCAGAACCCAGGCCCCCGCCGAGAGCGCATCGCCGGCCGAGTCGGCTCCGCCCCCGCCCTCCGATCGCCCTGAGCTCCCGCAGCAAACTGGTAAGCCCCCGGGAACATTGGGCGCGCCGCCGCCTCCTCCGCCCTTTGCGCAGCCTCCCTGGGTGGCGCCGGCCCCCTTCGTAATCGGCGCCGTGCTGATTGTTCTCGGGCTCTTCGTGTATTTCATCTTCCGCCGCCGCGAGCCGGAGGAAGGCATCCACGCAGGGGCGCTACCGGCCGACGCTTTCCTCGACCGTATGGGCGCGTTTGGAGACAGCGCTGAGCAAGAGGGCGAAGAGCAACCAGGGGACGCAGAGGAGCGTACCGAGGCCCTGCCGCTGTTCGCCGCCGCCTCGGCCAGCGAGCGCACGGTGGAGTTCCCTCGACCTGAGAAGGCCGCAGTGCGGCATGAAGATTCGCTCTTCGAGGAGCGCTCCAGTGGCCCCGATAAGACCGTGACCCCGGCGGACCTTGAGCGCCCGAGTCAGGCTCTCGGCGAGCGCGAGGCCAGCGTGGGAATCACGCCCGCCCCACACACGGAGGAGTCGATGGGTCGGATGCTGCGCGACATTGAGCAGCGCCTCGCGCAGATCGAACAACGCCTGGTCCGGGACTCGGATGCGCGAGAACGCCTCGAGCGCCAAGTCGTGGCGCAGACCGAGGAGCTGCGCGTGCAGCGCGCCGCGATTGCACGCACGCAGCGCGTGCTACGCACGCTCTCGCGCCCGGAGGACCTTGCCACAGAGCCCGTGATCAAGAGTCCGGGCCCTTCGGGATCGCCGGACTGACGGAGTTGCCCCTAGTGGAGCTGCGCGGCGAGAAGCAGCGCTCCGAGCGCTCCCGCAAACTCGCCCCCTTGCAGCAGCACCGGCTCGCGGCCGAGCGCCAGGGTGACCCGGCTCAGGATTTCGCAAAGCGCGGGGTTGCTGCGCAACGTCGAACCCGCATAGACGATCTTGCGCACCTGGCTGACCGCGGCGAGCCCGCCGCACAGGAGTGCGACGTTCTCCCCGATCAGACCCATCAGGGCCTGCGCCAGGTCCTCGCGGCGGGGGGGCTCGGATTCGGCATCGAGCCGCGCGAGTTTTCCGAAAGCGCTCGCCGTGAGTTCGCCTGCCAGCGCGATCTCACCCGGCCGGTAGAGGTCGGACACCCGCAGGTCGACCCGATCGCGTGCACCGCGCAGCGCGAGCTCTGCCAAGGCCTCGAAGCGGCGCTCCCCGGCAAGCTGCGCTCCGAGGCCGACCAGCGTACCCCCGCCGAGGGCCGTGCCCCCGACCCGCGTGACCGCCATACCGTCCACCAGCATGATGGAGGTGCCGGTGCCGAGTGAGACAAGCAGATACTTCTCCACCGGTGCCGCGCCATTGGAGCGCAAGAGCGCAGCCGCCCCGGACCCCCAGGCCGCGAACTCATTCACGCGTGCGGTGTCCCAAGGGAGAAGGCGCGCAAGCTCGGCCGCACCGCCGCCGGTGAGGCCCACGCTGCGCGGCTCGAGCCGAACGACGGCCTCCATTACCTTGACGGGTGCCTGGGAGGGCACCAAGTCAAAATCAGGGGCCGCGTCATCGCGGCTGCGTAGGGCGATCTTGGCAAGGGTGGCGCCCACATCGACGCCCACCACACGCCGCTGCTTGGGATCGGAGGTTTCGGGTCGGTCGAGCGGATGATACGCTCGCTGTTTCAACGGGTTGCACCTCTTGGGCGGGCCGCGCGCGCATGTATACCGCGTTCTACGGGCTCCGCGAGAAGCCGTTCGCGCTGAGTCCCAATCCCCGCTTTCTCTTCCTCGCGGACTCGCACCGCGAGGCGCTCGCGCATCTGCTCTACGGAATCGAGCAGGGCGAGGGCTTTATCGCGGTGACCGGTGAGGTCGGGACCGGCAAAACGACGCTGAGCCGCACCCTGCTGCAGCGGCTCGGGTCGGAGACCGAGGTCGCCTTTCTATTCAACCCGAAGCTCTCTCCCCTGGAGCTGCTCCAGGCGATTCACATCGAGCTCGGACTGGCGGATGCCTTCGGCCGCGCCGGCGGGTCTTGGCGCGAGCTCAGCGACGATCTGAACCGTTTTCTCGTCGATCGCAAGCGCGAGGGCAAACGTGTTTTACTGATCATCGATGAGGCGCAGAACCTCGAGCTCGAAACGCTGGAGCAGGTCCGGCTCCTCTCCAACCTCGAGACCGAGACTTCGAAGCTGATCCAGATCATCCTGTTAGGCCAGCCCGAGCTTGATGCGAAGCTAGAGACCCGGGCGCTGCGGCAATTGCGCCAGCGCATCAGCGTGCGTTGGCGCCTCGCCCCTCTCTCCGCGGCAGAAACGGAGAAGTACGTGCGGCACCGGCTGCGCATCGCTGCCGGCACAGAAAGGCCGCTCTTTAGCGCGGCGGCGCTGCGCGCCGTGCACAGGGCCTCGGGGGGTGTGCCTCGCCTCATCAATATCGTCTGCGACCGGGCGCTCCTCGCAGGCTATGCCGAAGGTGTGGCCGAGGTGAGTCCCCGCCTTGTGAGACACGCCGTGCGCGAGATGGGCGGGCGCCGCTCTCCGGCCGCGCGGATCCGCCGGCGCTGGCGTGAAATTGTGTTCGGCGGAGCTGCCGTTCTCGCGCTGGCGCTCGCCGCCACCGTCGGAATCAACCGTGATGGAGCGCTCGCCGCGCGAAGAGATCGGGGTCAAGGCCCGGGTGAAGCGCAACCCGCGCAGACCGTCGCATCCGTGGACGCGGGGCCCGCCGCAGCCATCGACACGGCTGGGTTCCCGGGGGCTCCCCCCACGGGCCTCGGGCTTCAAGCACCGGCGCCGGTTGCGCCCGCGAGCCTCGAGAAGGTTTTGCACACCGCGGTACCCGAGGTGAGCACGGCCGCGGCGCTCGACGCCGCGCTCGCGGCCTGGGGGGAGGCGCCTCGGTCGCTGTCCGCCGTGGAGCTGCCGGAGGCGATTCAGATTCTCGAGGACGCTGGATACGCCGTGCTCGCCCTCCCCGATGCCACCCTCGATCTGCTGCGCGCGCTCGACTACCCGACGCTCCTGCGTTTTCCTGCCGCGGACGGGCGAGGTCCCGTGGCCCTCCTGGCCGCGGCGGATGATCATGTGGCGACACTTGAGGGTGTCGTTCCGGGGACGACGCTCGTCGTTCCGCGCCAAGACCTCGAGGCCCAGTGGGGCGGCGAGGCTTTCATCGTGTGGCGCGACTTCGAGCCTCTGCCCGAGACGTTGAATCCCGGCGACTCAGGTCCGGGCGTGGAATGGCTGCAGCACGCCTTGGGCGAGCTCGGGTTTCTCTCGCGCTCAGCGTCGGGCCAGTTCGATCTGCCCACGACCGCCGCAGTGATGGCGTTCCAGCAAAGTCGGGCGCTCGCCGCCGACGGCAGTGTCGGTCCGCGCACCAAGATGGCCCTCTATGCAGCACTCCGTCGCTATGTCGTGCCGAGGCTCGCTGCGTCGCACGCGGGAGGAAAGCTGGGTTGAGTACGATCCTGAAGGCGCTGCGCCGGCTCGAGGAAGAGCGGACGGCGAAGGCGGAGCGTGCGCTGCGCGAGCAGGTGGTGAGTGCATCACCCAGAACGACGGGCAGTTGGCGGCGTCTCGTGCTGCGCGCCCTCGGGGTGGTCGCAGGGCTGGCTCTGCTCAGCTTGGCTGCCCGTCACTGGCTCGCCAGGCCGGCGGCGCAGTCGGCCCTCCCAGCCGGGGCGCCGACCGCGTTGTCGCGCCCCGCGGGCCCCCCCGCGGCGGGGTTTCCGGGAACCCCCCTGGCCTCGGTTTCGCGGCCCCCCCCGGCAGTAGCTCCCACAGCCCTTCCCCCGGTCCCGCCCGCGCCGACCCAGCTCCCGGGCGGGGAGACGGGATCTCAGGGTGCGAGCCAAGGGGCACCCCGCCCGACGCCCGCCGAGGTCCGCGCGGCGGCCGCAGCGCTCGCTCCGCGGCCCGACGTTGCGGTAGTGCAGCGGCCGCTTCCTTCGCAGGATCTCGTTCGGGCTCCCGAAGCGAGCGCGCCGGCCCGAGCCCCCGAAGGAGCTCCCCCGGGTCCCGCACCGGGGACGAGTCCGGCCCCGGGGACAGCTCCGCCCTCGCTTCGGATGCCGCCGGTCGCGGCTAGCGCCGAACCCTCCTCCCCGGCCGAAGACGCCGCCACCTCTTCCGTACCCATCCGTCTGCGCGAGGTCGATCCGTCGCTCCACTCGCCCTATGGGATTCACGAAGACACCCCGAGCAAGCCGCTCTCCCACCACCCGAAGGCGGCCCACCCCCACGCCACGGCTCAGGCCCAGGAGGTCGTGGTGACACGCACCGTTTGGCATCCGAGCGCGGAGCGACGGGTGGCCCTCGTGCGTGGAGCCGGCGATTCGCAGGAACGGGAGGTCCATGAGGGCGAAAGCGTGGGCTCGCTCGAGGTGCTGCGGATTGAGCCTTCGGACGTCGTCTTCTTGCGTGACGGCGTAGAGATTCGACAGCGCGTCGGCGCCCAGCCATGAGCATGCACGATTTTGTGGTGGGCGTTGTCGCCGATACCCATGGCTACCTCGATCCCGAGGTGCTCGGCTGTCTCGCCGATGTGGACGTGATCCTCCATGCCGGGGATATCGGGCACGACCGCGTCCTTGAATCCCTGCGCGCCGCGGCCCCGGTCATCGCCGTGACAGGAAATGGCGACGAGGCACTTCGTCACATCTATCCCTGGGACCAGCGCGTGGAACTCGGTCGGGCACGTCTTCTCTTGTGTCATTGGTACGACAACTTCGGCATGCTTCATCCGCGCATCGAGCGTGAGTTGCGCGCCTGGGAGCCGCACGCCCTCATCTTCGGCCATACGCACAATGCCCTCTGCGAGTGGCAAAATGGCGTCCTGCACTTCAATCCCGGCTACGCCGGACCGCCGGGCCAAGGCCGCCTCCGCTCGGTGGGTCGACTCTGGGTCGATGGTGAGAGCGTGCGCGCCGAGATCCTTCCTCTCTCTTCCAGCGGCAGATGAGCAACGCGCGCGGAGCCCGGCTCTTCGCTGGGTCAACCGATTCTACCGCTGCTTCGTTCGTTCCTGTGGGGCGCGGGCAGAGGGATCGCAGCCCGTGCGCGGAGGGTTCTGATGAACGGGATGGACGGATTGGCCGAGCGGGCTCAGCGCCTCGCGGCCGAGCTCGACGTGGGCGTCGAGGAGGGCCGAGCCCACACCGATCACCTCTACCGGGTCCTGCTGCGGGAGGCGCGCGCGCTGCGTGCCCTCGAAGACGAAGTGCGATCCGCCGAGGACGGCCTCGCCGAGACCCTGCTGCGCTGCGCGGATGCGACGGTAAAGGACGTGCAGCCCGAAATCCATCGGCTGCTTGTCCTGCGGCAAGAGATTCTCGAGCGCGCGCTTGGCGCGCTCGTGGAGGTACGAGGTCTCCTCTCGCCGTCGCAACTCGCCCGCGCCCTCGAATTGCGGTCTTGAACCCATGGCGCCCGGGAGGCGCCTCGCGAGTTCGGCCGTGGCCAAGGACGTGGAGCGGGGCGGCGGCTTGAAGTCGGTACCGGGGGCGCGGTCGAGTTTCGACGAGCTGTACCGCGCCCACGCCGTGCGCATCGGACGGTTGTGTCGCTGGCTGCTTTCCGATCCCGGCGAGGCGGAGGATGTGACGCAGGAGGTCTTCTTGAAGCTCCACCGCGCGCTTGAGGAGGGCACCGAGGCGCAGGCTTGGGAGCCGTGGCTCACGACGGTGGCGCTCAACGCCTGTCGTGACCGCCGCCGGTCGGCGTGGTGGCGGCGGGTATGGCAGCCGGGGGTGGAGCTCGATGAATCGAAGCTCCCCGGGCTCCGTCGAGACGCTGAAGAGGAGCTTCTCGGCCGTGAGGAAGGCGGTCGTATCTGGGTGGCGTATCGCGCGCTCTCGGCGCGACAACAGGAGGTGTTCGCACTGCGGCACCTCGAAGGATGGTCGACAGAGGAAGTGGCGCGGGCGCTCGGCATGAGTTCAGGCAGCGTAAAGCGTCACTTGCACCGCGCGATCGGTCACCTACGACGCTGCTTGGGAGGTCGCGGATGAGGGACTGCCCCGACGAAGGAACGCTTGAGCGGCTGTTTGTGGGCGCGGGACGCGCTGCCCAAGAGCTCCATGTCGCAGCCTGCCCGGAGTGCACGCTGCGCATGCGCCGGATCGAGCGAGACCTGGAGCGCATCCGCGAAGCCCTCTTCGAGGAGCCGCCCCTTGAACTGCTGCGCCAGCGCTCGCGCGGGGGCCGTGCCCGGCCTCTGCTTGGGGCGCTCGTGTTGGGCGCCGCTGCGGCGTGCGTGGCCGCGGTGCTTTGGGTGCAGCCCGTCGCAGTGGAGTCGATCGCGAACCCGCCGGACATCACCGTCGCCTCGCTCGCGCTCTTCCCTACCCTCGAGGAGGATCCCGGCGCGGTCGCAAACCCGAGGACGGTGCAGCTCGCCGCGCTCAGCGCCGCGCTCACGGGGGGAAGTCCTTGCACGCTCGAGGACGTACTAGACACGAGCTCGTGTGACGCGCAGGACATCACCACCCTGGCAGCGGGCTGGTAGGACGCGGAGGAATCCATGTTACGCAGGCTTATGCCGGCTTTTGTCCTGTCGGTCGTATTGGTGTCGCCGGCTCTCGCCGAAGGGCCCGGCATGTTCCAAGGCAGGGGTGGGCTGGGCGGCCCGCCTGCCATGCAGGGCGAAGACCCGATGCGGATCCTGCAGGGCATCAAGCTCACGCCCGAACAGGAAACGCAGGTGCACAAAATTCTCGAAGAGAATCGCGCAGGTCTGCGCGATCTCTTCGAGAAGCTGCGTGAGGCGCAGGATGCTCTAGCGACGGCGCTGCTGCGCCCAGGCAATGTCAGTGAGGCGGACCTGACCCCGCTGCTCGACAATACGCTGCAAATCCGCCAGCAGCTCGCAAAACGCGGCCTGAAGACTGTGCTCGCCGTACGGTCGGTCTTGACCCCCGATCAGCTCGCAAAGGCTGCGGCGCGAAGAACGAAAATGAAGGAACTCGAAGCGCAGATGCGAGAGCTGTTCAAGGAATCGAACTAACGCCCGCGCTTCGAGACGTCTGAGGAGCGCCGTTTCTTCTCACGGCGCCCGGGTGTCCCGGATCTGGAAACCTGCAGAGCCTGCGTCCCCTGCGCGGCTAGCGCAGGCAGATGGATCCGTTGGAGGTGCGGAGTTTGATGGGAATGCCGCCACGACCCAAGGTGCCACGCACGCGGCCGTTCGTGTCGCGTGTCGCGCTCGCCAGATTGCGGTCGTTGCGGATCACGCCGTTATCGACGTGGAGATCGACGTCGGCATCCGTCTTTTCGGGGAGCTCAAGGACGATGCGTCCGTTGCTCGTCGCGAGCAAGATGCCTTCGCGCCCCACCTCGTCAACGCGAGCCTGGATCAGGCCATTGGACGTCGAGGCATCGATGGATCCCCGATGCTCCTCGAGCTCGATCTTGCCGTTGCTGGAACGCGCGATCAGGCGCCCGCAGGTGTCGCAGCACTCGACCTTCGCGTTCGAGGTGTGGACCTCGATGTCGCCGATCACGTGCATCACGCTCACGGAGCCGTTGCTCGAACGGGCTCGCACCGCGCTGCGGACGCCGTCGATCGAGATCTTGCCATTCGACGCCACGACCTCGACACGCAGGCTGCGTGGCAGCCGTACCTCGAGGTTCGCACTGCCGTGGCGGTTCCACTTTCGCGGGGCCTCCACCTCGAGTTCGAGGCCCGAGGCGTTCTCCGTATCGACGACGCGGATCGCATTCAGGAGCTGGCTGGCCGCGTCCGACGATTCGGCCCGCGCGCGCTTGCAAGACTTCACGAGGACATCGTCGCGGTCCTCTCCCACGATCAGGGTTTTGCCGTTCGCGTTGTGGACGCGAACAGCGCCCCCCCGCGGCGCCTTGTACGAAGAGGTGTCGACGCGCTCAGCGCGCTCGCTCCACGGGATGCCGGCAAGCAGGCTGCGGATGAAGGCGCCGAGTCCATGGCCATGCTCCCGCTCGCCGCTGCACAGGGTTTCCTTCGACTCATCGCGGTTTCGTTTCATGGGCGGCACCTAGTGGAGCGTCCGATCGCGCGGTTCGCGCGAGCGGTCCCGAAAGTCCTCGCGGCGCACCGCACGCAGTTGGCTGCGCATGCGATAGCGTCGCCAGCGGTAGCGAAGCTGCTGCAACGAGGGCAGACCGACCCCGCCGCCCCCTTCGCGCTGGAGGTAAAGCCAGGCTCCGGCGACCCCTCCGAGGTGTCCCACGTGACTCACGTCCGCCGGACCGAACATCGCTTCGAGCACGAAGAGCACCGGGATCAGCCAGATGGCGCGAAAAGCAACGGGCGGAAAGATCAGCGTGACGGTGCGGTTTGGCCAGGTCAGGGAATAGCCGAGGATCACGCCATAGATCGCGCCCGAGGCGCCGACGGTTGGGATCATCCTAGACAGGCTTGTGAAATCCAGCCCGAAGGGCGCCGTCACGTACGGAAGTACCGCAATCAGGAACCCGGCGAAGACGCCACAGAACAGGTAGAAGCGCAAAAAACGCTTGGTGCCCCAGACAAGGGCCAAGGGCGAGCCAAACATCCAGAACACGAACATGTTCATCGCGAGATGAAGCAGGTTGCCGTGAAGGAACATGTAGGTGAAAGGCTGCCAGAGACGACCCGACCAGAACTCGGCCGGGGTGATGGCGAACAGGTCGTCGAACCAGGAGGCGTGCCAGCCATCACGGACGAAAGACTGCACGGCGAAGACGCCGGCGTTGGCGATGAGCAACTGCTTGACGATGGGCGGTGTGATCGCCGGGCCAAAGCCCATCCCGCCACTCGTCTGGTATCCGCGACCGTACAATTGCGCCCTTGCCTCCCCTCGCTCACGCGAGGCACCCGCGCGGAGCGCGAGTAGCTGCTGGCACTCTTAGCCTCTTCGTCCGGGGGGCCCCGCAAGGCGAGCCTCCTGTGCGTGGATTCCCACGCCCACGGGGTGGGCGCTACTCCCGTGGGACACACAAAGCCTAAGGACTGGAGGCTGTTCGGTCAACGACGTTCGGATCTTCAGCCCCTGCCAGTCGGCGCTGGCAGACTAGCGGGGCGCGAGTGCGTCAAGGGCACGCTGCGCTGCGTCGCGACCGAGGCCCGAAAGATCGGCGACGGGATGCGTAAGGCGCAGCTCGTCGGCAAGCGCGACAAATCGGTCTCGGCAGGCCGCGGGCGGGCCCGCCACCAACGCAGCGGGCAGCTCCTCATCCGCCACGCCCGAGAACCACGGGTTCAGACGCCGAAACTCGGCGTGCAGGCGTGGGTCGCCGGGATCCTCGCCGGGTCGGGTGAAGACCCACATGGAGCGTCGGATTTTCGCGGGGTCGCGTCCCCGGGCCTGACACAACGCGTCGAGCTGGCGGGTCGCCTCCCCCACCGCTCCCGGGAGCGGTGGGAGGTTCATGTCCCACACGTCCGCATGGTTGGCCACAAGCTGGAGCAGACGGGGGCCGCGGCCGGCCACCTCCACCGCCAGGTTGCAGGGGCGAACACGCGCCCGATCGAGTGTCACAAAGCGCCCCCGGACGCTTACCTCCTCCCCTCGCCAAAGTGCGCGCACGGCCCCCAGGGTTTCGTCGAGCCACGCGATGCGCGCCGCGGGCGGCGGGAACGGGAGCCCAAAGCGCGCGTCCTGTGGCTGCCCTCCAATCGACACCAGAAAACGTAGGCGACCGGGGGCGATGCGATCGAGCGTCGCTGCCGCTTGCGCCAGCTTGGCGGCATTCCAGTGGTGAACGAGGCGGATCGAGCCCACCTGGATGCGCCCCGTTCGGTTCAAGAGCGCCGTGGTGAGGGCCCATCCGTCGAGCACTTCCGCGTCGCCGCGGCGCGGGAGCAGGCTCACATCTCCGTCCACGAAGACCGCAGGGAAGCCCTGTTCTTCGGCGCGCTTCACAAGCGCCAGAAGATCCTCGAAGGGTAGGACGTGCCAGGCAAAGGCGACAGCGAGCTCCATCGCCTAGCCGAGCGCTCCGCGCCGATGGGCGGCGTGGAGCAGCGCGAGCGCGCTCTTCGCATCCGCGATCTCACCGCCCCAGACGAGCTCGATGGCCCGCGCAAACGGCATGCGCACCAGCTCGATCACCTCGTCGGTTTCGAGGCGCTGGGGCACCGGTGTCAGGTCGAAGGCGGCGAAGAGATGGATCTTCTCGTCCGTGAAGCCGGGTGTGGTCCAGATCTCCCCGAGCTTCTCGAGGCGCCCGGCATGCTGCCCCGCCTCCTCCTCAAGTTCGCGCGCC
>DAIOWK010000027.1:0-19474 GCA_036758525.1 Myxococcota bacterium | reverse complement strand
TCGCTCGGCGCTGCCAGCGCCGGCCGTGGGGAACGCTGCGTGAGCGAGAGGCCGCGAATTGAAAATCTGCCCAGCGGCGCGCAATTCCGGCGGAATGTCATGGCGCTTACCACGCCGGCTTCCGTCCTCGCGGTGGTGCTGATGAGCGTCTACCTGATGGCGCTCCTGCGGCTGTCGGCAGATCAGTGGACCACTTTTCGATGGATCGTTGGCATTCTGTTCATGATCCTCGTCGTTGCCGTGAACATCGTGAACCGCCAACAAGATGCACGAATCGTCACAGGGCTCGACCGGCTGCGGGAGGGTCGCGCGTCCCCCGAGGATGTGCGTCATGCCTTCGTGGACATCGTGGACTTGCCGCGCCGGATCGTCGCGACGGGCCTGGTGTGGTGGCTGGGCGGCGGCTCCCTCGTCGCGATTGCCATGCGGGTGTTCCACGACGATTTCCGACTCTTCTCGGGTGCGGTGATGGTCATGGCGGCGGGCTCCGGCGGCCTCCTTCAGCTGATCTTCCTCTACTACCTCATGCGGCACCGCTTCGAACCGATCCGCGAGACGCTGGCCAGCCAGATTCCAGATCCGCAGGAGCGCGAGCAACTCGTCACGAAGTTGAAGCTCGGTCGCAAGCTCCGCTTTGCACTGATGGTGGTGACCCTCGGGACGTTGTCTTTTGCGATCTTCCTCTCGAGCAGCCGCGCCCAGCGCCCGATCGAATCCTTCACCAACCGCGCGCAGACGACGCTCCTCGAGGGCATCGTGGCCGCACCGAGCGGCGAGCGGACGGTGGCGATCGAGAGCACCCGACGCGAGGCCGTCCGGCTCGGCCTCGGGTCTGATCTTCTCGTGCTCGACGAGAAGGCAGAAGCCCTGCTCCAGGGTTCGCCGCGCGCTCTTTCGACGAGCGAACTTCGCGCGATTCGCGAAGCGGGCTCCGATGCGGGGTCGAGCACGAATTTCGACTCCGACCACCTCTTCACCTGGCAGCGCATCCCGAACGATGGGCGTTTGCTCGTCCTCTCGGCAAATCGCGAAGACCTGCACGGCGACCTCGCAGACCTGCATATCGTCTACGGTGCTCTCATTGTGTTCTCCGCGCTGGTCGCGCTCGCTGTGGCTTGGCTCGTGGGACGCGACGTGGATGGCGCCGTGAGCGCGCTGCGCAGAGCGGCTGAGAGGATTGCCGAGGGTGATCTTACGTCTGCTCACGTCTTCGACTCTGAGGACGAGCTTGGCCAGCTGGCGCGCACTTTCGAGCGCATGGCAGGGGGCCTGCGCGACACGATCGGACGGGTCGCCGGCGCAACCGACCGCGTAGAGGCGGCTGCGGGCGAGATCGCCACCGTGACCGAAAGCCTTGCCGGGGTCACGGTCGATCAAGTGCGCGGCATCCAGCAGGCGACCGTGTCCATGGAGAGTATCAATGTTCAGGTGACGGGCATCGCCGAGTCTGCCGGTGCGCTCAACGTGTCGGTCGAAGAGTCGTCGAGCTCGATCCTCGAGCTCGGGGCTGTGGGCGAGGAGCTAAACGGCACCGCGTCCGTGCTCTCTCAGAAGGTGGACGAAGTCTCGAGTTCGATCGAGCAGATGATCCGCAGCGTGCGGCAGGTCGCGCAAAACGCCGAGGGCTTGGCCCAAGCGGCCGCGGAAACCTCGAGCAGCATGGAAGAGATGGCGAGCTCCCTGCGCGAGGTCGACGCGAACGCAGCCGAAACGGCTCGTCTGTCCAGCCGCGTGGTCGCAAGCTCGGAAAGTGGTCGGGAGAGGGTGCGCCAGACGATCGACGGAATGACCGCCATCCGCGAAGCGACGGAGACCGCCGAGCGCGTGATTCGCAGCCTCGCCGAGCGCGCGAAGGAGATCGGCGCCATCGTGGGTGTGATCGACGACGTGGCGGACGAAACCAATCTTCTGGCCCTGAACGCAGCCATCATCGCGGCCCAAGCGGGCGATCAGGGGCGGGCCTTCTCGGTCGTGGCCGATCAGATCAAGGACCTGGCCGACCGCGTACTCTCGAGCACGAAGGAGATTGGAGGCTTAATCCACGCCGTTCAGGGCGAGAGTACAAATGCAATCGGTGCGGTCGAGCGGGGCTCGCAGAGCGTTCAGAGCGGAGTCGATCTGTCGGCCGAGGCCGGTGTATCGCTTGAAGAGATCACCGCCGCAGCCCGCGAGAGCGGCCTGCGGATCGCCGGCATCGTATCGGCCGTCAAGGAGCAGTCGAAGGCCGCGACCCACGTGGTCGAGCTGATGGAGCGCGTACGGGGCGGAGTCGAGCAGATTCGTGCGGCGGGACGCGAACAGGAGCGGGGCAACGAAGTGGTTCTGCGCAACTCCGTCGCGATGCGCGAAGTCGCCACGCAGGTCCGCGGGACGACAGAGGAACAGGCTCGTGGCTCCGGTCGGATCCGTGAGAGCGTGGAAAGCGTGCGTGAGGCCGTCGACCAGATTAATCGCTCCCTTCAGGAACAGTCCGCAGCGTGTCGCCAGGCTGCGGAGCAGCTCGAACGCGTGTACGAACGGACACGTGCGAACGAAGAATCTTCGCGGCGCATGGGCGAGGCCATGCGCGGTTTGTTGAAGCAGGCGGAGACGCTGCGCGGTGACGTGCAGCGCTTCCGCATCTAGCGGCGCGCTGCCGTGCGCCCCGCAAGGCGAGGGAGTCGTCCATGATCGCGGCCTGTCCCAAGTGCAGCACGCGCTATCGCGTCGAGAACGAGCGGCTTTCGGCCGAAGGCGTGCGGCTGCGCTGCACCCGCTGTCAGGCGGTCTTTCGGGTGCGTGCCCCCGGCGCTGTCGCAACCCAGGTCGAGCCGCAGGTCGAAGCGCAGCCTACCCCCGTGCCGCAGCCTCCCGACCGCTCGCGGCTCGTGTTGATCGCCGACAGTGATGCGGAAGAGGGGAAGGTCACGGCAGGCTCTGTGGCGGGGTGGGGCCTCCATCCGCTGCTCGCCCACGACGGTGTGGAAGCGATCCTCGCGATCCAGCGCAACCTTCCTTGCGCCGTGGTCCTCGATGCGGCTCTGCCCAAGATGTTTGGCTTCCAGATCTGCGAACTGATGAAGCGGAACGCGGAGTTGCGCGACATCCACGTGGTGCTGATCGGTGCGATCCATCACCGGGAGCGCTATCGCCGCTCGCCGCACGAGCTTTATGGCGCCGACGCGTATCTCGAGCGCCCGGATCTCCCCCACGGCCTGATCGCCGTCTTGCGCGACTTCGGCCTCCCGGTGACGGGTTCGTCGCCCGCGGCGCCGGCTCGCAGCGCGCCCCCTTCCCGTCCGTCCACCCGAGACTTCGCCGTGGAGGACGTGCCGATGCCGGTCGAGTCGGCGCGGGACTATTACGAGGTGCCCGTCGCTTCCGAGGTGCGGTCCGCGCCTGCAGCGCCGCCTGCGGCCCCGCCGATGCCTTCGCCTGCGGCGCGCCCCGTGCGCAGCGCAGCCCCTCCTTCCGCTGCCCGCGGCGTTCCGCCGGCCACTGCGGCTCCGCTGAACGATGGCCTGGCAGACGAGCGCGCAAAGGCCGAGCGGCTCGCGCGCATCATCGTCTCCGACGTGATCCTCTACAACCAGGACAAGTTTGCCCGCGCCGTCGCCGCCGGTCGGGTGGTCGAGATGCTGGATCCCGACCTCGAGGAGGGCCGGGCGCTATTTCGCCAACGGATCGACCCACGGGTGCGCGAAGAGCGCGACCACCTCGCAGAGGAACTCGTGCGTGTCGCCCGCACGCGCGGCATGAGGTGATGCCAGTGATGGACGCGCGCGAGCGCGAAAGCATCGAGCTCGGACTTGCGAGCGCTGACGAGGAACTCCGGCGCCTCGCCGTGGAGAGCCTCGGGGGGCTCCCCGTGGAAGAGGCGCTACCGCGCCTGGTCACCTGCCTCGGGGATTCGAGCTGGCGCGTCCGGAAGGCTGCAGTCGATCGTCTGGTGAACGCGCCAGACGCCTGGCTCGCGGCGCGTTCACTAATCGAGGCGCTGGCCGACGGAGAGAACCCCGGCCGCCGCAACTCCGCAGTCGAGGCGCTGGTACGCTGCGGCGGACGCGTTGTCCCCGCGCTGCTCGAGGCAAGCGGCAGCAGGGACGTCGATGTGCGCAAGCTCGCCGTGGACACCCTGGCGGGCATTGGCGACGAGCGCGCGGAGCCACGACTGCGGGAGCTCTTGAGCGACCCCGACGCCAATGTGCGCGCCGCCGCCGCGGACGCGCTTGGTGCGACGGGCGGTAACGAGGCGATGCAGGCGCTGCTCGCCTCCGCGGTTCGCCCCAGCGAAGAGCGCATTGTGCGGTTCTCGGCCCTGCGCGCGCTGGCTCGCCGAGAGGCGCCTCTCTACGCCCGCGATCTCGGCCCTGCCACCGACGATCCCTGGCTCAAGCCCGTCGCGTTCGGAGTGCTTGGCGTCGGCGCGTCGGACGACTCCGAGGCGGCCGAGCACCTGCTGAAGGGCCTGGCCGCCGGTTCGCGCAGCGTGCGCGAAGCCGCGATGGCTGCGCTCTTGCGCCGTCTCGGCCGCGTGGACGGGGCCGCGGCGGATACCCTGGCGGAGCGGGTGCGCGAAGCGGCCCTCGCCAGCCCGACGCTCGTGACCGACGCCGTCGAGCGCCTGCGAAGCGCCGATCTCGCCACCCGTCTCGTGCTCGTCCAACTGCTCGGGCTGCTTCGGCTGCCCGCGACGATCGTACCCCTCGTGGAGGCGGGCCGTGACGAGGCCCTGGCGGAGGTCGCGCTGGCGAGCCTCGAGGCGCTCGGCGACGCGGTAGAAGGCGAGCTTGACGCGCGCTTCACGATGCTCGACACGGAAGCGCGACGGCTCGCCTGCATTTTGCTCGGGCGCACCCACGGCCCCTTTGGCGCCGCCCGCCTCGCCGCGGCCCTGGAGGATCCGGAGCCGGCGGTCCGCTGCGCCGCGGCGACCTCGCTCGGTAGGCGCGGGGGAGCGGTCGCGCTCTCCCCGCTCGTCCGCCGCCTGGAGGCGACCGCCGCCGAGGATGCGACCGAGGGAGAAGATGAGATTGCGGTGCTGATCTCCGCGCTGGTGGAGCTCGCGCAGCCCCGCGGACTCCATTCCGAGGTTGCGGATCAGGCCGTAACGCTCTTGGGTGGGAGACTCGAAGGCGCCGGGGAATCGGTGCGACTGGCGATCGCCACGGTGCTCGGGCGGATCGGACGTCCGCAAGACGTCCAGCTCGTCACCTTCCTGCTCAAGGACGAGAGCGACCGCGTACGGCGGGCAGCGGTCGAGGCGCTCGCGCGGCTCGAGCCCGGCGAGGCGCCCGAGCCTGTTCGCTTGGCGCTTGCGGATGAGAGTCCTCTGGTGCGTGTGGCCGCCGCCAACGCCCTCGGCGCATCCTCCAGCCCGCGCGCGCAGGACGACCTGGCACGCCTGGCCGAGGACCGGGATCCCTGGGTGCGCGCCGCGGCGCTCCGGGCGCTTGGGGTGCACGCGAAGCGCGTGGGCGGCTCGGACGAGGTGGTGCTTTCGCTGCTCGAGCGCGCGAGCGCGGACGAGGGTCCGGTGGCAATGGCCGCTGTCGAGGCGCTCCGCACGATCGGGGGAGCAGCGAGCGTTCGCGTCGTACGGCCGCTCCTGTCACGGGGCGAAACCGAGCTTGTGCAAGCGGCGGTGGGCTGCGTCGCGCAACACGGAACGGCGCAGGACCTTGAGGCCTTGCTGCCTCTCCTCTCACACGACCACTGGTCGGTGCGAACCGAAGTGATTCAGGGACTGGCTGAACGCGGGATGGTGAAGGCTGTGCCATCCATCCTGCGCCGGCTTGAGACCGAGCAGGACGACTTCGTGCGCGACGCAATTTTGCGCGCGTTGGGACGGCTCGAGGGTTAGGCCGCATGGCGGGCGCGGAGAGGTCGGGCGATCTCGTGATGACGGAGGCGGAGTTTCGCATGTTCAGCGAACTCGTCCGATCCTTTTGCGGGCTGCATTTTGACAGCGAAACGCGCTACCTGCTCGAGAAGCGCATCGGTCGGCGAATGCGCGAACTCGAGATCCCGAATTTCGCGGCTTACCACTACCGACTGCGCCATGACAGCTCCGTGGACCCGGAGCTCGCGAAGCTCGTGGACGAGCTCACGACGAACGAGACGTATTTTCTGCGCGAGCGAAATCAACTCCGGGCCCTGATTGAGGAGATCCTGCCGGAGCTTGCACTGCGCCGCCGTGCTCAAGGCGGAGGGCCCCTCAACGTCTGGTCTGCCGGTTGCTCGAGCGGTGAGGAGCCGTATTCGATCGTGATGCTCGCGCTCGAGGCGGGGCTTGAGCCGAGTCGCGACATGCGCGTGTACGCCTCCGATATCTCTCGGCCGGCGCTTTTGAAGGCCCGCCGGGGTGTCTACCGCGAGGCGTCTTTCCGCGACATGCCCGCCGGCATGCGGCACAAGTACTTCACGGAGAAGGATGGGCTCTGGCGGATCGCCGATTCCGTCAAGGCGCACGTCGACTTCATCCATCTGAACCTCTTCGATCGCTCCCGCATCGCGCTCTTAAACCAGATGGACGTGGTCTTGTGCCGAAACGTGATCATCTATTTCGACACGGAGACCAAGCGGAGCGTGATCCAGACCTTCTCCGAGAAGCTCCGGCCCGCAGGATATCTTCTGCTCGGACACTCCGAGTCACTGATCAATCTCTCGAGCGCATTCGAGCTGCGGCACCTCACCCGTGAAATGGTGTATCGGCGACCCGCACCGGGGGACATTCTGCACGACCCCCTTCACCGTGTGGCGGCCGTGGCGATCGACCGTGTCGAAAGGACGGGCGGACCCGAAGCGGTGCCTGCCTCTATCGACCGAGCGAGGCGACGGTGAGCACGGAGGGGCTGATTCGGGTGCTGGTAATCGACGACTCGGCGTTCAGCCGCCGCACGATCACACGCATGCTCGAAACCTCCCCTTTGGTGCGGGTGATCGATGTGGCGCGCGATGGTGAGGAGGCGCTGCGCAAGACCTTCGAGCTCAAGCCCGACCTCATCACCCTCGACCTTGAGATGCCTCGCATGGACGGCTTCACCTTTCTGCGCCTGGTCATGAACAAGCAGCCGACTCCCGTGATGGTGATCAGCGGCCGCAGCGGCGAGCAGGACCTTTTCAGGGCGCTCGACCTCGGTGCAGTGGATTTCATCGCGAAGCCCACGGCGCGCGCCACGCTCGAACTCCAGTCGATCCAGGCGGAGTTGATTCGGAAGGTGCATGCGATCCGGGAGCTGCGGATCGAGAAGGTACGTCAACGCATCTCAGCGACTCCACCCCTCGTGCCCGCGGTTCCGCGCCTGCTCGCTCAGACCGCCCCGAGTCGGCCGCGCGTCGTCGGGATCGGCTGTTCCACCGGTGGCCCGGCGGCGCTGATGCGCATTTTCGGCTCCCTGGTGGAACCGCCGCCCGTGGCGGTGGTTGTGTCCCAGCACATGCCCGAGGGCTTCACGAGAGGGTTTGCGGAGCGCGTCGACCGACTGACACCTGTACGTACGCGTGAAGCCACGGACGGTGATGAGCCCAGGGTGGGGACGATGCTGATCGCACCGGGGGGTTGTCATCTCGAGTTCGAGTATGAGCGAGGAAGAGCGGTTGCCCGGCTGGTACCCAAGCAACCTACCGACAAATACGTACCGTCCGTCGACCGCATGCTGATGTCTGCTGCCAAGCACTACGGAGCAGACCTGATGGGCGTGATCTTGACGGGCATGGGAGATGATGGGCGGCGCGGCGTGCTGGCGGTGAAGCAGGCCGGCGGTACGGTGATCGCCGAGTCTGAGGAGACGGCCGTGATCTTTGGGATGCCGCAGCAGGCAATCCGTACAGGTGTGGTCGATGCGGTCTTGCCGCTCGACGCGATGGCGATCGCGATCCAGTCGGGCGTCGCGCATGTAAAGGGCGCGGCACCGCGGGCAGAGGGGAAAGAATGAGCGACGACCGCAAGGCGCTCTTCGGACGCGCTGATGAGTTCATGAGCCTGTTCAAGCGTGGCGCTGAGTTCAGCAAGGAGCTGATCGCTGAAAATGAGCGGCTGCGGAGGAAGGTGCTTGAGCTCGAACAGCAACAAAATTTCGCAGCGCGCGACGATGGCGAGTGGGACAAGCTGCGGGCTGAGCTCCTGACGCGCATCGAGAACCTGGAAGAAGAGCGGTCGAATGCGCTCGAACGACTGCGGCACCTTGAGGAGGAGAACCATCAGTTCGCGCGGCGCTACGTGGAGGTCGAGGAAGAGAACAACAACCTCGCAAATCTCTATGTGGCGAGTTTTCAGCTCCATTCGACCCTCGATCTGTCTGAGGTCGTGAAGATTGTGATCGAGATCGTGATCAATCTGATCGGGGCGGAGATGTTCGCGGTTTACATGCTGGACGAGAAGACGAATCGGCTCGAGGCAGTGGCCTCGGAAGGCGAAGCGGCCGAGGCGTTTCCGAAGGTGCCCCTCGGAAGCGGCATCATCGGCAGCGCGGTCGAGTCGGGCGAGACCTTCTGTGGAGATCCTGCGGACTCGGACGACTACTTGAAGCCGATCGTCTGTATTCCTCTGCGCGTGCAGGACAGACCGATCGGTGCACTCGCCGTGTACCGACTGCTTCAGCAGAAGGACGGATTCTCTCCGCTCGACCATGAGCTGTTCACGCTGCTTGCGGGACATGCCGCGACATCAATCTTCTCGGCCCGGCTGTATTCGCAGTCCGAACGCAAGCGCAACACGATTCAAGGCTTCATCGACCTGCTGACGAAGTAGAGGCTTCTCCGGCGCCGGGAGCGATTGGATCGGAGGAAAAAGGAATGAGCGCAACCCACCGAATCTTGATCGTCGAGGACAGTCCGACGATGCGACAGCTGCTCGTGTTCGCGCTGAAGCGGCTGAAGGGTGCGGAAATGGTGGAGGCGCAGGACGGCATGGACGGTCTGCGCAAGGTCTCGAGTGACCACTTCGACCTTGCGCTGATTGACATCAACATGCCGGTTATGGACGGCCTGAAGTTGATCCGGCTGATCCGTGGCGAGGACAATCTCAAGGAAATGCCCATCATCGTGATTACGACGGAAGGGGCCAAGGAGGACCGCGAGCGTGCCTTGGCGCTCGGCGCGAACGAGTATCTGACCAAGCCCATCCAGTCGAACCGTGTCCTCCAGGTGGTGAGGAGTCTGCTCAAGCTGGAGTAGCGGCGCGCGGCCTGTGATATATCTGCCCGCCGTGAAGGGCTGGGCGATCCCCCTATCCGCCTCCGTTGTCGTGATCCTCCTGCTTGGGCTTTCAGGCTGCGGCTACCAGTTTGTCGATTACAAGGCCCCGTTGGGCGACATACGACGTGTTGCGATCCAGACTCTGCGCAACGATTCCTTCGATCCAGGGTACGAGGCGGTCGTGACCGATTCGCTGGTCCGCGAGTTCAGGCGGCGCGGGGCGTTTCAGGTGGTCGATGACCCGAAGCTGGCGGACGTCGTGATTAGCGGGCGCGTGCGTCCCATCTTTACGGCTGCCCGGAGCTTCTCGTCCGTCTTGCTCGCCCTCGAGTACACCCTTACGGTCACGCTCGACCTAAAGGCGCAGCGGCGCGATGGCCGGCAGGTGGCGATCGAAGGGTCCGCCTTGTCGCAGAGCGAAATCTACCTCGCGAGTGCCGACATCGAGGCAGCGAGGAAGAATCGCCAGGAAGCGCTTCATCACGTCTCGCAAATCCTGGCCGAACGGGTCCACGACGCGCTTTACGAGCGTCTGCTGCCATGACCCCTGACGCACTGCTCGAGGAGTTGCGCGCAGGCAAGCTTCGCGCCGCATATCTCCTGGTAGGAGAGGAGCCACTCCTACGCGACGACGCCCTCGCGGCGATTCGCGAAGCAACTCTCGAGGCCCCCACGCGGGAGTTCAACTTCGACCGCCTCGAGGGCGCCACCGCGAGTGCGGGAGCTCTCTTCGATGCCCTCCACTCCCTGCCGGTCCTTTCTGCACGCCGGCTGGTTTGGCTGCGCGAGCCGGCGGATGCCAAGGGGAGGGCGGGTCCGCTCTTGGATGCGCTGACGGATGCGCTCACCGAAATCCGTGGGCGTTCCGACCTCGTCCTCGTGGTGACGGCGATCCGCGCCGATCGCCGGGAGCGTTGGGTGCGGGCTTTCGCCGAACCCGCGGCGCTGGTCTCGTGCGACCCTCCCAAGGGACGCGCTCCGCTCCTCGCGTTCGTGCGTCAAGAGGTCCGCCGCCAAGGGCTATCTCTCGAAGAGGGAGTGGCTGAGATCTTCGCCGAGCGCATCGGGCCGCAGCTTCTCGTGCTGCGTCAGGAGATCGCGAAGGCCGCGCTGCTGGCCGCGCCGGCACGCAAGCTCTCGCGCGGGGATGTGGAAAGGTCGGCCATCGACGTGGCGGAAGACCCGATCTGGGATTTGACGGATGCGCTGGGGGAAGGACGCACCGGGCAGGCCCTTGCCGTTCTAAGCAAGCTTCTGCGCAGCGGGACGCCTGAGCCGGTGGTCCTGGGAAGTCTCGCGGGTCATTTTCGAAAACTGCTGCGAGTGCGGTCCGGAGGTGCGATCGCCGCTCCGCCGTTCGTGGTCCAAAAGCTCGAAACACAGGGACGGCGCTACACGACGGCGCGTCTCGTTCAGCACCTTTCCGCCATTCATACGACCGACGAAGCGCTTAAGGGGCGCGGCGGGCTCCCGCCCGCACTGGCGCTGGAACGGCTCGTGCTGAGCCTCTCGACCTGACGGATTGGGCTACTTGGTGGACTTGTGCAGCCGTTTGGCGAGGCGCGAAACCGCGCGGCTGGCCCGCCGTTTCGGAATGAGACCCTTGCTCGCAGCTTTGCGTAAGGCTCGCTCGGCCGCACGAAGCTTGTCTTGAACGCCCTCCGCCTTCCCACCCTCGAGCGCGGTCACGAACTCCTTCACCACGGTCCGCACGCGGGTCTTCATGTGGCGGTTGCGCAAACGGCGCGCCTCCGATTGCCGAGCACGCTTTTCTGCGGACTTGTGGGTGGCCAAGAGTTCCTCCAACTGACACGCGGGACGCGCAGGATAGTGGCGGCCTGCCGGCATGTCGACTCGCGATCAGGCCCGGGGCCGATTCCGATGAGGCGGGATCCTCCAGGGGGTGACGGTTCAGGGGGTCCTTACGTCCTGCCGATAGGCAAGTGGGTAGTCTTGCCCGGAGGGGGACGCGCTTGGCTGCGTGGTGCTGGCGTCGCGGCGCATGGCTCGTGCTGGCGATGGCACTCGTGCTTGGCCCGCTGCACGCCGCAGCCGAGGCCCCGGACCCGCCCGTTGGCCCGCTGTCCTCCGCGCCCTCGGCTCCCGTCACTCCGGATGTGGGAGGGGTGAGCCCCCCGCCGGCGCCCAGCGCGGGGGAAGTCGGTGCCGCAGCGACGCCCGCCGCGGCGGGCGGAGCCCCGGAAGGGAGCGCCCTTTCGCCCTCCGTCTCTCCGATCCCGCCGAGTGTGCCCCCGCCCCCCCAGCCGCAGAGCGCGGCCGGGGCTTGGCTGGCCCAGAGCCAAGCCGCCGCCGAAGCAGCACCCCAAGTCGCTCACGTTCCCCTTACGGAAGTCGACCAGGTCTGGCTTACGCCCGGCCTCGGGATTCTTGAACGCGTTCGTCGCACCCGGGCAGTGGCGCGCGAGCTTGGGGTCGGTGGTTTCGACGCGGCAGCTCGGGCGCTGCTCGCGGACGACGACGCGGGCGCTCCTCTCCTTCGCGCCCAAAGTGCGGTGGACCTCGCACCGACACTTCCCCTCGCGTGGGCTGCTCTCGCCAAGGCTCGCTGGCGACAGGAGAGTGATGCCGCCGGGGCGGCCCGCGCTCTCCTGTCAGCGCTAAGCCGCCTCGACAGTCACCTCGAGGCGTCCCTCTGGTGGCGGGCGACCGCGCTCCACGGCGTCGCCCTGGCGCTCTTCTTTGGTGCGCTCGCTTACCTTGGATTGGCCACCATGCTCGTTGCCCGGCGCGCGGCGCACGACCTTGGCGACCGCGTCGCGCCAGGTGCCCCGGAGTTCGCGAGGATGCTGCTCCTTGGTGCCCTGGTGCTCCTTCCCGCCGCGCTCGGTGAAGGACTCGCGGGAGTCGGGCTCGGGCTTTTCGGCCTCGCCTTCGCATGTGGCAGAGGACGCGCCAAGTTCGCTCACCTCGCCGCCGCCGCGGTGCTTTGGCTCGCGCTCCAGCCTGTCCTTGGGCAGGCGGGAGCGGCGATGGCGGGGCTTGGGGCTGACCCCGTGGTGGCCGCGGCCTGGGCCGTTGAAACAGAGGCGGCCTCCGGCGGCGAGCTCGCGCGCCTCGTGCGGGCTGCGGAGCACGATCCAATCGCCGAGCGCGCCCTCGCCGTGCACGCCCGACGCTTGGGCAACCTCACAGAAGCCGACGAACGCTACGCCCGCCTCCTCGCCGAAGGCGCGGCGGACGGGGTGGTTGAGAACAACGCAGCGAACGTAAGGTTCGCCCTTGGGGATATTGCGGGTGCGACTGCACTCTACGAGCACGCGGCGGGGCGGGAGCGGTCCGCAGCCCTGCTGTTCAATTTGTCCCGCGCCCAGGGTGCTTCGATTCGCCCTGATCTACAGGAAACCACACTGATTCGCGCGCAAAGCATCGATGCGGAGATGGTGGGCGAGCTCACCGATCTCCAGGGTGGGGGCCGCCTCGGCGTGGTGGATCTCCCGATCCCGGTGCGGCTGCTCCGGGAGCGGCTCGCCGCGAGCGGCGCGGGAGAGGGGGTGGCCGCCGACCTGCGAACCGAGCTGGCGCCCGGCCGCCTTGGCCGGGGACCTCTCCACCTCCCGATCGCCCTTGGCGCGATCGCGATCTTGGCCGGACTCCTCCTGGGCCGCGGTGAGCACACGCATTGGTGCCCGAGCTGCGGGGCGCGGCGCTGTCCGCGCTGCGATGGCAGCGCAGGCGAGCGCTCGTTGTGCGAGGCATGCACGCGCCTCCTGAAGCGCCCCGAGACCACGGACCCGAGCCTGCGTGCGGCGCGCATCGGTGAGCTGCGCTCTCGGGAGAAGTGGCGCGAGCGCGGGGCACACGTCGTGGGTGTCTTGGTGCCGGGCGCGGCAGGTTTGCTGGCCGGCCGACCCCTGTGCGGTCTCTTGGGCGCAATCGTGCTGTGCGGCGCGATGATTGCGGCAGGAGTCGGTCGCGATGTGGTTCCCGACCCACTCGCAGTCGGAGGGACCGGACGCCTTGTCTTCTCGATCGCTGCCGCGCTCCTTTTGCTCACGCACGCGGGCGTGTCGGTGTGGGCATTCTCGCACCGGAGGGATTGACCATGTCCGTCGCCCTCCGTGGGAATCTCCAAGACTTCGGCGTCGGCGAGGTCTTTCAGCTGATCGGCCAACAGCGCAAGACCGGCATGCTCGAGGTGGCTGGTGACGGTGAACGCATCCAGCTCAGCTTCGATCATGGGTCCGTGGTCTCGGCAGCGCCTGTCGGTCCTCACGATCACGCGGGACTCGGCGAGATGCTGGTGCGCTGCGGTCTTCTCACTCCGGAGCGTCTCGAGGAGCTCGAGCGCGAGCGCACGACTACGCTCCTCCCTCTGCCGCAGCTCCTTGTCTCGAAGCAGATTCTTGGAATGCCGGAGATCGAACAGATCGAAGACCTGCTGACGCAAGAAACCATCTTCGCGCTACTCCGCCGGGAGAGCGGATCGTTCCATTTCACCGCACAGCCCGTAGTCCATGAGCGGGAATCCCAACGCCTGCTCGGCGCCGAACAGATCCTGATGGACGGTCTGCGCATGGTCGACGAATGGCGAAGCTTCGCCGACGCACTTCCCTCAGAGTCCACCGTGTTTCGGCGGGTCGCTTCCTTCGAGAAATTTCGCGCAGGCGCAAAACGTGAGACAAGCGCTCGGCTGGCCGCCGCAGAACGCGTGTTTCTGCTGATTGATGGTCGCTTGTCTGTGCGGCGTGTGATCGATCTCTCTCGCCTTGGGACCTTCGAGGCCAGCCGCTGGATCGCGCAATTCTCCCGCGGCGGGCTCATCGTTCCCGTCGCCCAAGAGGAGATCGAACGCGCAAGGCGCCAGCTTCGGCTGGCGGCGCCCGAGCCCAGCCGCCTGCGCAGTCAGATCGCGCTCGTGCTGCCCTTCGTCGCCACGCTTGCCCTCGGCGCTGTGGCGGCATGGGGTCCGCGACCTGCTGCGCGCGAACCCTTGATGCGCGAGCCCCTCGCGGAGGCGAAAGAGTCGTTCGAGGTTTTGCGCGTTCGCAACGCGCTCGAAGCCTATCACCGCGCGCTGGTCCTCGTGCAGGAGGCGCAAGGGGTGCCAGCCGAGGCGCGGGAGACCTGGCCCGATAGCCTCGAGGTGCTGGTGCGGGAGGGTTTCCTTGCCCCCGACGCGTTGACGCCTATGCAGGCGCGCCCGTACTATTACGCGCACCGCGCCGACGGCGCCGAGCTGTTGGGACCGGAGCACGGTTTCGCGAGCCGAGGTGAGAGCCACGGTGGCGATCGCGGCGCGCACCTCGACGAGAAGGATCGTCCCTGACCCGAGAGGCCTCGACCCGCCAGACCCTCGTCTTCGACGACAACCACACCGCCGCCGAGTTGTACGGCGATGGCGACCGTACGCTACGTATTCTCGAGCAAGAGCTTGGCGTCCACGCTCGTGCCCGGGGCAACGAGGTGCGCCTTGTGGGTGCACCCGAAGAGGTTGCCGTCGCCCGCAAGGTGCTTGAAGAACTCTACGGGCTTCTCCGGGCCGGCAACGCCGTCCACCCGCGGGAGGTGCGTGAGGCCGTGCGCATGGCGACACAGCAGCCCGCGACCCCCCTTTCCGAGGTGTACGAAGACGTGCTGGGCGCTGTCGGATCGCGGCGGCGCATCACGGCGAAGAATCTTTCACAGCGGCGCTATGTGGAACTGATCCGAGACTGTGACCTCGTCTTTGCGGTCGGTCCTGCGGGCACGGGGAAGACCTACCTCGCGATGGCGATGGCCGTGGCGGCGCTGAACCGCCACGAAGTGTCCCGCGTGATCCTCACACGTCCGGCGGTCGAAGCCGGGGAAAAGCTGGGCTTCCTCCCCGGCTCCATGGCAGAGAAGGTGAACCCTTACCTGCGCCCCCTTTACGACGCACTCCACGACATGATGGACTTTGAGAAGGCCGCGCGACTCATGGAACGAGGCGCGATCGAGGTAGCGCCCCTCGCCTTCATGCGCGGCCGTACCCTCAATGATTCCTTCGTCATCCTGGACGAGGCCCAGAACACCACGAGCGAGCAGATGAAGATGTTTCTCACACGCCTCGGTTTCGATTCGAAGGCCGTGGTCACAGGCGACGTGACCCAAATCGATCTTCCGAGCGACAAGAAGAGTGGGCTCGTGGAAGCGACGAAGATCCTCGAGGGCGTGGAAGGCATCGCGTTCATGCATTTCACCGAAGCGGATGTGGTACGACATCCCCTTGTGCAATCGATCATCCGAGCCTACGACCGCGCGCTCCGCCGCGACGATGCAGAGACGGCCCCGGGCGAATGATCGTGCGCCTTGCCGGCCCCCCCCGGCGCCGGGGATTGCCCGCCGTGGACAAGGGACTCTTGCGCCGCCGCGCGCGTCGCATCCTCGACCTCTTGGGTTGTGACAGCGCTGAGCTTTCGGTTTGCCTGGTCGAGGACGCCACCATGGAGGCCCTGAACGCCGCGCACCGCGGCAAGCGGCATCCGACGGACGTACTCTCCTTCTCACTCCTCGAGGGCTCCCACGCAGAGTTCCGCAGGGGGCTGCTCGGCGATGTGGTGATCGGAGTTGAAACCGCGGCGCGACAGGCGAGCGCCCACGGCCGGGACCTCAATGAAGAGATCGCACGGTTGCTGATCCACGGCGTGCTTCACCTACTCGGACACGACCACGAGCGCGCAGCGGAAGCGAGGCGAATGCGGGCTGCGGAACGCCGTGTGGCCCGGGCGCTCGCTCCATGACCCGAGGCCGCGCGGGGTGGCTGGCCGGCTATCTCGTCTCGAGCTTCCTCGCCTTTCCCCATCCGCTGGGCGACCGTGTGATCGATCTGGGATTCGTTCTGGCCTGGGTCGCCCCGGCATGCTTGGTGGCCGGTCTCCGGGGCCTCACCCCTGCGTCCGCTGCACGCTGGGGGTTCCTCGCCAGTCTCCTCGCGCACTCGGCGATTCTGCACTGGATCTACGTGGTCACGGTGGTGTATGGCGAGGCGCCTGCCCTGGTCGGCGTCGTGGCACCCATCGCGCTCGCAGCGTACATCGCTCTGTTTGGAGCCGCTTTCGGCGCGGGGATGGGCTTTCTCGCGTTGCGCGGGCGGGCGGGAGCTTTCGCCTTGGCGGCGTTGTGGACCGCTCTCGACTACCTGCGACACCATCTTCTGACCGGTTTCCCGTGGGCGGTGCTGGGATACGCCCAGCATCAGAACTTCGCCTTGATGGCGCTCGCGCCCATCGGCGGAGTCTACGGACTCTCGTTCGTCACGGTACTCGGCTCCCTCGGCGTAAGCGCACTCGTCCGAGCGATGCGCGAGGGAAAACGGCTGCCGTTTCCGGCGCTGGCCGCCTGCGGCGTCACCCTCGCGACACTTGCGGTGGGCGCGTGGATCAGTGCGCAACCCACGCCGCCTTCGGACGAGAAGATCCGGGTGGCGGTGATCCAGGGAAATATCGACCAGGGCGTGAAATGGAGTCACGCCTGGCAGGAGGTGACGCTGCGGATCTACGAGGACCTGACCCGCGAGGCTCGTGCCAAAGGGGCCGAGGTCGTGGTCTGGCCGGAGACGGCGGTGCCGGGCTCCCTCGAAACGGATCCAGATTTCCGAGAGCGCATCGAGGGACTCGCCCGGGAACAGGCCGTCGTGCTCGTGGTGGGCGCCGTCGGGGTGGAGCCACTCGGCCGAGACTACCGCTACTATGACAGCGCCTACGTGTTCAATACCGCCGGACGGCAAATTGAACGCTATGACAAGGCCCATCTCGTACCGTTCGGAGAGTACGTCCCGTTGCGGGGTCTCCTCGGTCTCCTGATCGGAGCGGTCGCACGGGGCATGGCGCCGGACAACGTGACTGCGGGCCCAGGTCCGCGCGTAGTGGGGCTCCCGCAGCCCACCCACCCCGGAGAGAGCAGCACCCTGGATGCTTCGGCGCCGGTGCCCGTTGGGATCCCGATCTGCTATGAGTTGTTGTTCCCGGATTTGGTGCGTGGGTTTGTTGCGAGGGGTGGATCCGTGCTTCTCGCGATTACGAACGACGCCTGGTACGGGCGAACGGGGGCGCCCTACCAGTTCCTCGCGATTACGGCGCTCAGGTCGGCGGAGACGCGCGTCTGGACCGCACGGGCTGCAAACACTGGTGTCTCGGCATTCATCGATGATCGCGGGCGCGTACGGAGCCAAACGAGAATCTTCGAGCGGGGCCTTCTCGTGGACGACATCCCCTTGCGGCCCGGAGCAGCCGGGGACTCGTTTTACGTGAGACATGGTGACGTGTTTGCGTGGGCGTGCTGCGCAGGGTTCGCCGCCGCGGCGATCCGCCGACGGAGAAGCGAAAGGGAAGAACAGACATGAGTGAGCCCTCTAGCCAGCCGACGATGTCCCTCGATCCGGGAGAGCTGGTCGAGCGCCTGCGCCGGTTGCGGGCGCGCCTCTCCGAGCTCCGGGGGCGACTTTGACCTCGCCGCTCTAGGCGCCCGACAGCAGGAACTCGAGCGCGAATCGGCCCGGCCGGACCTTTGGGACGATCGGGCCCAGGCCGAGAAGGTGCTCCGAGAAAAGCGCGAGGTGGAGCGGGAGCTCGAGTTTTTCGAGCGACAGGATCGCACCCTCGAAGACGCCGAGGTGCTCCTCGAGCTTGCCCATGAAGCAGATGACGCTTCGACCCGAGCCGAGGCGGCCGGCAAGCTCGAGCAGGCGGAGCGTGCACTCGCGGAGGCGGAGCTGCGCAGGCTCCTCGGCGGCGAGCATGATCCCAGCAATGCCATCGTCGCCATCAACGCGGGGGCAGGCGGGACCGACGCCTGTGACTGGGCTGAAATGCTGCTGCGTATGTACCTGCGCTGGGCCGAGAATCACGGCTTCAAAACCGAAATCCTGGATGTGCAAGCCGGAGAGGAGGCCGGGCTGCGCAGCGCGACCGTGACGGTCTCTGGTGACTACGCCTTCGGTTACCTGAAGACCGAGGAGGGTGTTCATCGGCTCGTGCGCATCTCGCCCTTCGATTCACAGCATCGCCGCCACACGGCGTTCGCCAGCGTCTCGGTCGTTCCGGAGATCGATGACGCAGTCGAGGTCGAGATTGATGAGAACGATCTGCGCGTCGACACCTATCGTGCCGGAGGTGCCGGCGGCCAGCACGTCAACAAAACTGACTCTGCGGTGCGCATCACCCACCTGCCTACCGGGATCGTGGTGCAATGCCAAAATGAACGTTCCCAACACAAGAACCGCTCCGCCGCGATGAAGGTGTTGCGCGCACGACTGTATGAGCGCGCACGCGAAGAGCAGGAGGCAAAGCTTGCAGCACTTCGGGGAGAGCGGCGGGACGTAAACTTCGGCAACCAGATCCGGTCCTACACACTCCACCCGAGCCAGCGTGTGAAGGACATCGCACCGGCGTCGAAGTGGGCAATGCCCAAGGTGTACTCGAAGGTGATCTAGATACCTTCATCCGTGCGACGTTGCTCGAGCGCGCGGAGGGTCTTCGCGGCGCACGCCAGGAGCGGGCGTGAGCGAAGCCGAGCGCGAGAGCCGTCGCGCGCGTCTTGAGGCGCTGCGCCAGCAGGGCATTGAGCCCTATCCCGCACGCACCGGCGCACGGCAACCGATCGCGCGGGTACGGCGCGAGCTCGAGACGCAAGACGCCGCCGCGCTTGATGAACAAGCGCGCACGATCGCGATCGCAGGCCGCATCACGTCAATGAGGAGCTTCGGTCGGTTGCGATTCTTCGATCTCGTGGAAGACGGCGCGCGGATCCAAGCCAGTGCGCGTAGCGGCGAGGCCCCCGACGCGGTCTTCCAGCTTCTCGATCAACTCGACGTCGGGGACTTTGTGCGGGTCGAGGGGCGCGCCTGGCGAACCCGCACCGGTGAGCTCACGGTCGCGGCGGAAGCGCTTCAACTTCTCGCCAAGAGCCTGCGCCCCTTGCCGGAGAAGTGGCACGGCTTAGCAGACGTGGAGGTGCGCTTCCGGCAACGCTACCTCGATCTCTTGGTCAACGAGGAGGTGCGGCGCGTGGCCTTGGTGCGAAGCCGGACGGTATCGGCCATCCGTGCATTTCTTGACGCACGCGGCTTCCTCGAGGTCGAGACGCCTGTGCTCCAGCCGCTCTACGGCGGGGCCGCCGCGCGCCCGTTCACGACCCACCACAACCTCTACGGGCAGGATCTGTATCTGCGGATCTCGGATGAGCTGTATCTAAAGCGACTGATCATTGGCGGGATCGATCGAGTCTATGAAGTCGGTCGCAACTTTCGAAACGAGGGAGTGTCGCGCAAACATAATCCTGAGTTTACGATGATGGAGTGCTATCAGGCCTTTGCCGACTA
>DAIOWK010000026.1:0-19622 GCA_036758525.1 Myxococcota bacterium | reverse complement strand
GGGGCATCTTGACTCCCTATCAGCGATCGCTCTTGTGAAAGAGTGCTCGCGGCCGCTGGAAACCGGGAGTAGAGCGGCATTGGCCTCGAAATACGCGAAGCTCGCCAAGTGTTCCAAGGACACAGCCCTGCGTGAGATTCTGCATCTCGTAGAGCGCGCGACATTCTCGTCCGCAATCCGGAGGGCGGATGAAGCACGAGCTATGCACTTGCGCCGAGACCATAAGGCTTCACGAGATGCTTTATCCCCAGCCGCGTCAGCTCTCTCGCAATAGGGACGTGAGCCGAAATGACCGGGGGGACACCAAAGGAAGGCTAGAAAGCCGCTCCACTTGACAACATACTTGACAACAGAGAACAAAACGCCCCGAAACAATCAAATTTGACTTTTAAAACCCAAAACCCTATTCCAAGCCCCTCAAGTTGGTGCGTCTACCAAATTCCGCCACTGCCGCGGGGTCGATCCTGAACCGGGCCGAGCATATCCAACGTGCGCGACCGCCGGAAGGAGTCGCGACCTCGCGCTACGGCTTCGCCGGCGCGGGCGGCGTTTCCGCGGGAGCTACCGGCGGCGCCTGCTTTGCCTCGGAATTGGGTGCCTTTTGGGGTTCCGCAAACTTCGATTTTTCCTCGGCGGGCGGCTCCGCAAACTTCGATTTTTCCTCGGCCGACGGCTTCTTGGGCTCCTCGTCGATGATGCTCTTCGAGAACTGCTGGCCCTGGTAAGAGAGGATGAGGCTCGTGAGCATGAAGATCACAGCGGCGCCGCTCGTGAGCTTCGTGAGAAAATTCCCCGCGCCGCGGCTCCCAAACACGGTCGAGCTCGCGCCACCGCCGAAAACGGCGCCGATCTCCGCACCCTTGCCCCGCTGCAAGAGCACGACCACGATGAGAATCAGGCACACCATGACATGAAGCACGGTCAGAAAGACGGTCACTGGGGCTCCTCCGGGCCATCGAAGCGCACGATGCGTGAAAAGCTTACCGGGTCGAGGCTCGCTCCGCCGACGAGCGCTCCATCGATGTCTTGCTCGGCCATGAGGGCATACACGTTGTCGGGCTTGACCGAGCCCCCGTACTGGATGCGCATCTGGGCCGCGGCCGCGCCGAACGTCTTGCCGAGGCGCTCTCGCACGAAGGCGTGCACCTCTTGCGCCAGGGCAGGGGTGGCGGTCTTCCCTGTCCCAATCGCCCAGACCGGTTCGTAGGCGATCACGACCTCTTCGGCGCGCTCGACCGGGATGCGCGAGAGGCTCGCTTCGAGCTGTGTGCCCACGACCTCGAAGGTCTGGCCCGACTCGCGCTGCGCGAGGGTCTCGCCCACGCATACGATGGGACGGACGCCATGGGCCAGCAGGAGCTCGGCCTTGCGCGCGATCGCGTGGTCCGTCTCAGCAAACAACTGCCGCCGCTCGCTGTGTCCCACGATCGTGTAGGTGCAGCCGAGATCGGCCAGCATCCGCGGCGCTACCTCTCCGGTAAACGCTCCTTCCTCATGCGCAGCGACATTCTGTGCGGCGAGCTTCACCGACGTTGCCGCGAGGGCTCGCGCCACCGGCTCAAGCGCGGTGAAGGGGGGGGCGAGCACGATTTCGACCGAGTCCATTCCCCTCGTGTAGGGCAGGAACTCCCTGACGAAGGCCAGAGCCTCCCCGACCGTCTTGTACATCTTCCAGTTCGCCGCGAGAATCGGGCGCCGCATCTAGCGCTCGAGCGCCGCGACACCCGGGAGCGTGAGTCCCTGGACGAACTCGAGCGAGGCGCCGCCGCCCGTCGAGAGGTACGTGATCTGCGAGCCGAGACCGAGCTTGTTCACCGCCGCGAGGGAGTCGCCTCCGCCGACGACGGAAACGGCCTTCGACTCCGCGATCGCTCGGGCCACGGCTTCGGTGCCTTTGGCGAAGCTCTCGATCTCGAAGACCCCCATGGGACCGTTCCAGAAAATCGTGCCCGCCCTTCGCACCTCGGCGGCGTAGAGCGCCGCCGTCTCGGGTCCGATGTCGACGCCAAGCCAGCCTTCGGGGATCTGCTTCACCACTCGGCTCACCGCATCGGCCGCAAGCTTCTCGACCACCACATGGTCCACCGGGAGGAGGATGCGGCGCCCCGCCGCGGCGGCAGCTCGCAGCACGCGCTGGGCGTCGGCCAGATGGTCCTCCTCCACCCGCGAGAGGCCCGTGGGCTCACCCTCTGATCGTAGGAATGTGTAGGCCATGGCCCCGCCTATCGCGAGCACATCCGCCCGCTCCGCGAGCGCCTCGAGCACCGCGATCTTGTCGGAGACCTTCGCCCCGCCGAGCAGGCAAACCAGCGGCCGGAAGGGTTCCAGCACGACCCGCAGGTGCTCGAGCTCGGCACGCAAGAGGTCTCCCGCGGCAACGCGCGGGACGAGCGCCACCATCCCCGCGGTCGAAGCGTGGGCGCGGTGGGCCGTGCCGAAGGCATCATTCACGTAGACGTCGGCTAAGGTGGCAAGACGTCGCGCGAAGGCGGGGTCGTTCTTCTCTTCCTCGGCGTGGAAGCGCAGGTTCTCGAGCAGCGCCGCCCCTCCAGGGGGGAGTTTCTCGAGTGCGGCCTCGGCCACCGGGCCGACGCAGTCCGGCACAAAGACGATAGGCATCCCGAGAAGCTCGCCGAGGCGCTTTGCGACCGGCGCAAGGGAATACTTGGGATCGACCTTGCCCTTCGGGCGGCCAAGGTGAGAGGCCACGATGACGCGTGCGCCCGCGGCAAGCAGGCGTCTTAAGGTGGGAAGCGTCGCCCGGATCCGCGTGTCATCCCCGACCGCCCCGTCCTTCGTCGGGACGTTTAAATCCGCACGCACGAAGACCCGCTGTCCGCGCAGGGGAGCCTGAGCCAGGAGCTGATCCAGGGAGGGAACGGCCACGCTAGAGCCCGTCCTAGCGGGTCATCAGGACAGCAAGGTCGACGACGCGCCGGGAGTAGCCCCACTCGTTGTCGTACCAGGCAAGGACCTTGGCGAAGTTCCCGCCCATCACCTTCGTTTCCAGCGCGTCGAGGATCGAGGAGTGCGGGTTGCCCCGGAAATCGATGGAAACGAGGGGCTCTTCGCAGAACTGAAGGATTCCCTTCATCGGTCCCGCCGCAGCTGCCTTCATTGCGGCGTTGATGCCGGGTGCATCGGTCGACTTCCCAAGCTCCACCGAGAGGTCGACGACCGAAACGTCGGAGGTCGGCACCCGAATCGCGAAGCCATCGAGCTTGCCGGCGAGCTGCGGCAATACCTCGCCGATCGCCTTGGCTGCCCCCGTGCTCGTCGGGATCATCGACAGACCCGCGGCACGGGCGCGCCGCAGATCCTTGTGCGGAAAGTCGAGGGTCACCTGATCATTCGTGTAGGCGTGAATCGTGGTCATCCAGGCGCGCTGGATCCCGAAGTGGTCATCGAGCACCTTGGCCACGGGGGCCAGGCAGTTCGTGGTGCAGGAGGCGTTTGAAACGATCTTGTGCTTGCTCGGGTCGTAGGCCTTGTCATTCACCCCGAGCACGATCGTCACATCCGGCTTCTTGGCGGGCGCGGTGATGATCACGCGTTCGGCGCCGGCCTGAAGGTGCTTTGCCGCGTCCTCGCGTCCGGTGAACTTCCCCGTCGACTCGATGGCGAGCTTGGCGCCAAGGCTCGCCCACGGCAGCTTCGCCGGATCCTTTTCGGAGACCACAGGAATCTTCTTGCCGTCGATGACGATGGCGTCGCCTGCGGCTTCGACCTCGCCAGGATAGATGCCATGCACGGAGTCGTACTTGAACAGGTGAGCCAGCGTCTTTGCGTCGGTGAGGTCGTTGATGCCGACGAACTCGAGCGGGGTGCCACGCGCCGCCCGCACGACGAGCCGGCCAATCCGCCCGAATCCGTTAATTCCGACTCGCCCTGACATCGTGACCTCCGATCGTTGGAAAAGGAGAGGGTACAAAGTGCGCGCGGCCGCCGCCATGGAATCCCGCGCGGGGCTACCTTGCGGCCGGGTCGGGACGGAGGTCGTGTGTGATCGTTGGCAGTGGCATCGACGTGATCGAGATCGCGCGCATCGAACGGCTTCTCGCCCGAAGCCGCGAGCGCTTCGAGCGACGCGTCTTTACGACTGCCGAGATCGCCGACTGCCACCGCTTCCGCGGCGTCGGGGCGCAGTTCGCGCTGCGTTTTGCGGCAAAGGAGGCGCTCATGAAGGCCGTGGGCACGGGCTGGGCACACGGCGTTCGCTGGGTGGACATCGGGACTCGTTTGGATCCCCGAGCCCCGGGTGGGAATCTTCGCCTCACCCTCTCGGGCCGAGTCGCCGAAATTGCCCGGGAGCTTGGTGCCGGGGCCACTCATCTTGCGGTCTCGCGCACCCGAAGCCATGCCATGGCCGTCGTGCTGCTGGAGGCAAGGTGAGCGCGATGACGACGCCCGGCACGCAGCCGACCGGGCTTGGCGGGGGAGTTGGCGGGCGGCGCCGCCGCTGGCGACAGCATGTCCTCGTTGGCGCTGTGGCAATCGCTGGCGCCTTCTTCCTGATCTCCCTGGGCCTCTCGGCGCTTCGCGAGAGGCGCGCTGAACGCGACGCCTTCCCGATCGAGGACGGGACGCTCCGCGTTTCCGGGATCGAGCGGCCCGTCGAGATCTCGCGGGACGCGCGCGGAACGCCCCACGTCGAGGCCGAGAGTGAGACTGACGCGCTCTTTGGCCTGGGCTTTGTGCATGCCCAAGATCGCCTCGCGCAGATGGTCTGGCTCGCTCGCAGCGCCCGCGGCCGTGCGGCGGAGCTCGTTGGCAAGGACGCCCTGCCCGCCGATCGCCTGGCCCGCACGCTTGGTCTCGGGGAGCTCGCCGATGCGCAGGTTGCGCGCCTGGATGCATCGACGCGCGCCGCCCTCGTCGCCTACGCGGCGGGTGTGAACGCCTGGATCGAGGAGATTCGCGGCGGTCGAGCGAGCGCGCCCCTTGCCCTGGAGCGGGCCGGAGTCAGCCTCGAGCCGTGGACGCCGGGCGACAGCCTCGCGGTCGTGAAGTTCTACGCGTGGGTCCTCGGCAATAGTCTCGAGGCGAGCGTGCTCTACTCCGATCTGATCGAGCACCTCGGCGGCTTCGAGGCTCGCTTCTTCTTTCCCGACCCTCCAGGCGGGGACGGCGTCGCCCCTACCCAGGAGGCTCTGGCTCCGCCCGCCGCGCCTTGGGCCCCTTCAACCCCTCACCCTGCGCGGGTGCAAGGGGATCCGCTGGCTCTCGCCGCAGGCCTGGCCGGCCGCGGAGCGGGCAGCAGCGCCTGGGTCGTCTCTGGCCGCCTCTCCCGGAGCGGCAAGCCTATTCTCGCAGCAGACGCGCACCTGGAAGCCACCGCACCGGGGCTCTTCTACGAGGCCCACTTCCGGGGGGGTGCGCTCGACGTGGCCGGCGGCACGATCCCCGGCGTCCCCGTCGTGTGGAGCGGCGCGAACCGCCACGTGGCCTGGGGCGCGACCTCTGCTGGCGCGGTCACGACCGATCTCTTCGTGGAGACGCTCGATGCTTCGGGAGCGCGCTACCACGACGGCGATGCCTTTACACGCCTGCGCGTTCGCCAGGAACAGATTCGAGTTCGCGGAGCAAGCGACGAGCTGCTCGTCGTTCGAGAGACGCGACACGGCCCCCTCGTGAATGAGCTTCTGCCCGGGGAGCACGAGCCTCTCGCGCTGGCGTGGACCGGCTCACGGGCCGGCGATGGCATCGGCTCCATGCTTCGCGCGGCGCGCGCCACGAACATCGCACAGTTTCGGGCGGCGCTCGCCGGACATCATGAGCCCGTGCTCGCTATTGTCTTCGCCGATGCGGACGGCGCGGCGGGGCTGCAGGTGGCCGGCTATGTGCCGCGCCGTGGTCTCGCCACGAACCTGGCGCCCGTGCCGGGGCGCACGGATCTCTACGACTGGAAGGGCGCGCTACCCCTTGAGGCGTTGCCCCAAGCCACGCTTCAAGGAGGCGCGAACTGGCTCATCGCTTCCGACGCGACGCTCTCCCGAGGCGGCGTTCGCGGCGAGTGGTTCTGGCGCGAGGGCAACCGTCAACGCAGGATTGAAGGTCTCTTGCGCGAGGCGCAGCGGCGCGGACCCATGGAGGTGCGCGATCTCGCGGAGATGCAAGCCGACGTGGAGTCCCCCGAGCAGCGGCAGCTGGTTGCGACCGCGCTCGCGCTCGCGGGCGACCCATCCACACTCGGGGCCGAGGCGCGTGAGGTCGCGCAGGTCCTTTCTGCGTGGGATGGACGCGCCTCCGCCGATAGCGTCGGTGCTGCGCTGTCCCATGTCTTCGTCGAGCGGCTCGTGCAAGAGCTTTTGGGAGAGCGCCTCGGACCCGATCTCCTGGAGCGCTACCTCGCTTCGCCCCGCACAAGTCCCGTGTACGTTCTCGCGCAGATCCTCGACCAAGCCAAGCTGCGTGTGCCGGCCGCGCGGGGTAGGGACACCCTGGGATCCGACACCACGGTCGACGCAATTCGGCGTAGCCTCCGAGAGAGCTGGCTCTTCCTCTCCGTGCATGCCGGCTCGAACCGGGAAAAGTGGGCCTGGGGACGTCTGCACACCGTGACCTTCCGCCCGCTTGGTCTGGCCGCGCGTCTTGGGGCGCGTGGCGATGCCCTCGGGCCCTTTCCGTGCGACGGCGATGAGGCGACGGTGGCCGCGGCCGAATACGACCACCGTCAACCCTTCGAGGTGCGCCTTGCATCCACCTACCGCTTTGCCGTCGACACCGCGCAACTCGACCAAGCGCTCTCGGCGCTGGTGCCAGGCGAATCAGAGCATCCCGGTCATCCCCATGAGACCGATGGGATCGCGCGCTGGCGTGAGGGTCGTCCGCGACTCCTCGGCACAAGCCGGCTCCTGATCGACGAGACGAGCCGCGCGCGGCTCTCCCTCGAGCCCGCGTCACGGCCTCAATGAGGGCCGCGGATTGAGCCCCGTGATTCTCTATGCCGAGGTGCCGTCGTTCTATGCCTCGGTCGAGCGCGCCCTGGATCCCTCCCTCACGGACCGACCTGTGATCGTGGGCGGCGACCCGCGGCGGCGCGGTCTCGTTCAAGACGCGACCGAGGACGCCCTCGCGGCGGGGGTCGTTCCCGGCATGACGATGGAAGAAGCGCTCCAGCGCTGCCCGCGTGCCCGCGCGATCCGTACCTACATGCCTCGTTACCGTGAGGTTGCGCGGCAAGTGCGCGCGTGCCTGCGCCGCCGGGTAGAGCGCTTTGAGGCCGAGGGGCTAAGCGGTGCCTTCCTCGATCTCTCCGATCTCGACGAGCCGGCGCACGTCTTCGCCGAGTCGCTGCGACACTCCGTTGGAGCGGAGCTGCGGCTTCCCTTGCGCGCGGGAATTGCTCCCAACAAGCTGCTTGCGCGCCTTGCCGCCGAAGCCGCAGGGACCGGGACGCTCGAGATCAAGCTCGGCGCCGAGGCACAGTTCTTAAATGCGCTTCCTGTGGCGCGGCTGCCGGGCATCGGCCGCCACACCGAGGAGCGTCTGGCGCAGCTCGGTGTGCGTAGGGTGGGTGAGCTCGCCGCGATCGACACGGCAATCCTCGCGGAAGCGCTCGGTCACCGCCGCGGGCTCGAGCTCCACGCCTTAGCGCACGGCCAGGGTGATAGCCGCGTGCGTGGCGAGCGCTACCCCGGAAGTCTCTCCCAGGAGGTCACCCTTTCGGGTGTCGAGACCGATCTCACGGTCCTAGGCGAGCAGCTCGATCGCCTCTCCCACGGGCTTGAAGGGGCGCTCCGCCTGCAAGGCATCGCCACCCGCCGCATCGTGTTGAAGCTGCGCTACGCGGATTTGGAAACCACAACCCGCCGTCGCACCCTGGCCCATTCGGTCTCCACAGCGGGGGAGATTGCGGCCGTGGCCAGGAGCCTTCTCGACCGCACCCAAGCCGATGTGCGCCCGGTTCGCCTGCTGGGTATCGGCCTTTCAGCCTTCAGCCGGGCTCGCAAGGATGACCGGCAGCTCGAGCTCTTTCCCGGCCGTTCCTGACGACTTCCTTTGCCCGGGTGCCCTCAAGGGCATCCGACCCGTCGCCGAAAGAAGGCAAGTGCGGCGCTCGCCGCGCGAGGGGGAGCAGGCGATGGGCAAGGCCGGGGCCGAACGCCGCAAGTATTCGCGCATCGCGACGGACCAGATGATCTCCTTCGCACCGGTCGATACCCGGGACCGTCTCGCCGTCTCCCGTAACATCTCCATGGGTGGCATCCGCTTCGAGGCAGTGGGCTGCGAGATCGCCCTTGGTGATGTCCTTCGGGTCACCTTCAACGTGGGCGACCACACGATCGTCGCGGTAGGCAAGGTGGTCTGGGCGACAGACATGGATCCCATCACCATGGACGTGGGGATCGAGTTCATCGAGATCGATCCCCTCTCCGTTCGTCTGATCGACGAGGCCAATAGCGAGTGATTTTGGCCCCACACGACCGAGCTTGACATCCCAGTCGACCCGGTGTGACCTATCGGTTCCATGGCCGACTTCCACCAGACCGGGGTCGTGACGACCCTCCACCGGCTGGGCCGCACGGATCCCGACCGGCTTGAGCGCGACCTCCTGTCCTATTCCGAGGTACGACCGATCGCCCTCGTCCTCCCCTGTCTCCACTCGGAGGTGCGGGACGTGGCGCTCAAGGGCATCGTGGAAACCCTAAAGCGCGTGCAGTACCTGCGGCAGATCGTGGTCAGCGTCTCCGGCACAAGTCGCCGGGATGAGTTCGAGGAGCTTCGGGCGGCGTTCGAGGGTGTGCGGACGCTCGGCGGTGAGCTCCCGGTCTTCTTGTTCAATGGCGGGTCTCGCATCCAGGGGATCTATCAGCGGCTGCGCGAGGAGGAGCTCGATCCGGGAGGCGATGGCAAAGGCCGCAGCACCTGGCTTGCCTATGGATATGTGCTCGCCACCAACGTGGCCCGCGTAATCGCGCTCCACGACTGCGACATTCGCGAGTACCGGCGAGAACTCCTCGCGCGTCTCTGCTTTCCCACCGCAAACCCCCAGCTTGGCTATGAGTTCGCCAAAGGCTATTACGGCCGCGCCACCGACCGCTTGTATGGCCGGGTGACGCGGCTCTTCATGACGCCGCTGCTTCGTGCGATGAAGTCCGTTCTCGGACCGCTCCCCCCCCTCGACTACCTGGACTCGTTTCGATATCCGCTGGCCGGCGAGTGTTCGATGACTACGGATCTGGCACGCATCAACCGCATCCCGGGAGACTGGGGCCTTGAGGTCGGGGTGCTGGCCGAGGTCTATCGCAACTGTGCCCTAAAGCGGATCTGTCAGGTCGAGCTGGTCGAGAACTACGACCACAAGCACCAGGAGCTTTCCGAGGGCGACGCCACGCGGGGTCTCCACCGCATGGTGGTCGATATCGCGGCCTCGCTGATCCGCAACCTCGCCAGCTACGGCGTGGACTTCTCGGCCGGCTTTCTGAATACGCTGAGTGCCACCTACCGGCGAATGGCCCAAGACGCGATCGGGAGCTATAGCGACGACGCCGCGCTGAACGCCCTGGCCTTCGACCGCCATGAGGAGGAAATGGCTGTGGAGACCTTCTCGCGGGCGCTGCGGGCAGCGGGTCTTGCCTTCGTCCGAGACCCCATGGGGGCGCCGGCCATTCCGAACTGGAATCGGGTGACTTCAGCGCTGCCCGAGATCCTGGATGATTTGCGGGAGGCCGTGGAAGCGGACTCCCGCGACCCGGCGTAAGATCGCCGCACCCCCTTGGTCGTCGACAGTCCGCCGGCCCGCCCGTGATTCGTCGCGGCGCAGGAGGAGTCCATGAGAATCGGTCCGGTTCCCGTCGGGCGGGGTGCGCCCCTCGTTCTGATTGCAGGCCTAAATGTCATCGAGAACGAGCGGGCCACGCTCGAGGCGGCGGAGCGGCTCCAGGATCTAGCCCTACGCCACACCCTGCCGCTTGTCTTCAAGGCATCCTTTGACAAGGCGAATCGCTCGAGTCTGCGATCCTTCCGCGGGCCGGGGCTCGACGAGGGTTTGCGCATCTTGGCCCGCGTGAAGCGGGTGACGGGATTGCCCATCTTGACGGACGTGCACGGGCCCGAACAAGCCAAGGCTGCAGCCGGTGTCGTGGACTGCCTGCAGGTGCCCGCATTCCTGTGCCGTCAGACGGATCTCATCGCTGCCTGCGCGGCGACCGGTCTTCCCATCAATATCAAGAAGGGCCAGTTCATGGCACCTCTCGATATGCGCAACGCCGTCGAGAAGGCGCAGGCCCTGGGCGCCACGGGGGTCCTTGTGACCGAGCGTGGCACGAGCTTCGGCTACAACAATCTCGTGGTGGACTTGCGGGCGCTGCCGTCGATGCGCGCCTTCGCCCCCATCTGCTTCGACGCGACCCATGCGGTGCAGCACCCCGGTGCGGCGGGAGACGCGAGTGACGGAGACCGGCGCTTCGTGGCGCCCCTCGCGAGGGCAGCCGTGGCAGTGGGGATCGACGCACTCTTTATCGAGGCGCACGCCGATCCTGATCGCGCTCCCTGCGATGGGCCGAGCCAGGTCACCTTTGATGCGTTGACCGAGCTGCTCGGCGAGGTGCGCCGGATCGCTGACGCCGTGAGCGGCGCGGGTGGGGGCGAGTCGCTCTGAGGGAGCGCACGCGCGAGGTCCTTGTCCTCGCGGCCCTGCTCGTATTGGCGGGAGCTCTGCGCGCGCAACACTGGGTCCGCGAGGACGTCCTCTTCAACGACGGACCCGAATTCCTCCGAATGACCAAGGCCATGGCTGCCCATGACTGGGGGGCAGCGCTCGCCGACGACTACCATCCGCTCTATTCCTTTGCGACCCTCGCGACCCAGCTTGTCTTGCCCCTTCCGAGCGATGGCTACGTCTCGGCGGCCGCTCTCGTTTCGATCCTCTCCGGTGTCGCCTCCGTCCTCTTCCTCTACTTCTTCGTGCGCTCGGCCTTTGGCGCCGCCGCCGCCTGGCCCGCCGCACTGGCTCTCGCGGTCCATCCCTACGCCGTGCGCTTCTCCGGAGACGTGCAAAGCGATGGCCTTTACTTGGCTTTGTTCCTGGCCGCTGCCGCGGCGCTGTGGGCCGCGCTGCGCGACCGAGCGCCCGCCCTCGCGGCGTGGGCCGGGGCACTCTCGGGTCTCGCCTATCTGACGCGCCCCGAAGGGGTGGGTGTAGCTCTGATCGGCGGGGCGCTGGGAGGGCTAAGCGCGCTCCTCGGGCACGGCCGCAGGATGCGCTGGGCGGGCTGGCTCGCCGCCCTCGGCGCAAGCTGCCTCCTCGTGATGGGTCCCTACCTCATATCGATTCGCGTCGAGACTGGGCAGTGGCACCTCACGAAAAAGAAAACTCTCGAACTGGTCTCGCTTCTCGACGAAGAGGGTGGGGCCGCCCCCGCAAACCCACCGACATCGGGCGCGCCGACCTCGGGGTCGGTCGCGACACCCCCTCCTCCGGAGCCGGCGCAGGACGCGGCCGCATCCTCTGCGACGCGGCCAGAGTCCGAGGCGCCTGCGTCTGCGCGGCGCTCGGTTTGGTTGGGATTCATTTCGACCCTTGTGTCCACTCTTCGCCCTGAGTTTCTCCTCCTGCTCCTCCTTGGCATCTACTCAAGCTGGGGAAGACCCGGCGCAAGAGCAGTCTTTGTCGTCGCCTTCCTTGGCCTTTACCTAACCGTCCTCTTTGGTCTCGCCCTTCACGGCTACGTGAGCCGGCGCCACGTCCTCCCTCCCCTCGTTCTCACGTTCGGCTATGTGGCGCTCGGCCTGCCGGTCCTCGGCGACACGCTCCTTTCCGTCGGGGGACGGCTCTTCCGTGCGAAGGCCACGCAGCGCCCACGGCTTGCCCTAAGTCTCGGTCTCGTTTGCCTTCTTGCTCCGAGTCTTGGCAAGGAGCTGCGCCCGCGCGACCACGCGGGACTCGCGGAGCGGCGGGCGGCGGAGTGGCTCCGAGCTCAGGGACTCGCCCCGGGACCCGTAGCCGCTGGCAAGGATCGAGTTGCCTACTATGCGGACGCGCCCTTCGTCCCACTGCGCCACGTATCCGACGCGGGTCTTGTCGCAGATCTCGAGGCGCGGGGTGCCCGCTACCTCATCGTGGAAGAGGACGGGGGCGAGGGCAGCCGCGCCGCGCGCCGAGCCCAGGAGGGCGGCCTGCCGCTTCTCCACCAGGTGGTGGCGGGGGGGCGCGAGGCGTGGGTGTATGCGCTGCCCGCACCCTAAGGGGGCGTAACGATGCTGAATCCACTCGGGGAAGCCCTTGAAACGCACTACGGCCTGGAGCTCAAACCCAGGATCCTCGGGCACGGCCCCGGGATCTGGAAAGCGGACTGAGGTGTCCGCGCGTCCGGGCCCTGCCAAAAGTAACGACCTGCCCTTCGCAGCAACCGGCGATGACGCCATCTTGCAGGAGCTCCTCACGGTGGCCGGAGACGCGGGGGATCACGGCCTCGCCCAGTTCCGAACGCTCGTTGCAGCACACCAATACCGGCCCCTCTACGACCTCTTCCGGAAACATGTGAAGCCTGGGGCGGAGGTGCTCGACTGGGGCTCGGGGAACGGCCACTTCTCCTACTTCCTGCTCCGCTCCGGCTACCGGGTGTGTGCCTTTGCCCTGTACGACGAGGGCTTCGACGCTTGGGCCCCGGCCGGTCCCTACCGCTTCGTTTCCGGCGATCCAAGTGACCCCGTACGACTTCCGTTCGCCGATGCGAGCTTCGACGCCGTGAGCTCCATCGGTGTCCTCGAGCATGTGCGCGAGACGGGCGGCGCTGAGGCTTTGAGTCTGCGAGAGATCGCGCGCATTCTCCGACCGGGTGGCGCTTTCGTCTGCTGGCACCTGCCCAACCGCTGGAGCTGGATCGAAGCGATCGCCCGCCACCGTCCGGACCAACACCACCACGCGTACCGCTTCACAGCTCGGGAAATCGACGCCCTGCTCCAGGAGGCCGGGCTCGAGCGGCTCTGGCTCAAGCGCTACGGCTTTTTGCCACGCAATGTGTGGACCCGCGCACGAAGCTTGCGGCGCCTCGGTCGGGATCGCTCCGTCACACGCGCTTGGGATGCACTGGATGCGCTCTGCGCTCGCTGCCTCCCGGTGGCCTGTCAGAACTTTGGCTTCGTGGCGCGCAAACCTGGCGCACGGGAGCGCTGAGACGGAAGCACCCTCAAGCCTGCCCGTTGCGACGGCCCGTGCGCTCGCAGGGCTTTGGCTTGGGTGGGGGAGGGGCGGGGCTTGGCAAGAGTTTGCCGGCGCACGACCATAGCGGAGCGTTGGGGGGGAGCGGCGATGCCCCGAAGGGCTCGCGCCCGGGCAGCGGCCGCCAGCAAGAGCCGGGTCGCCTACCATGCGGATACGCCCTGCGGAACGGGGCGCACCGCGCCGGAGCGCTCGGGCGGCTCCCTGGCCGACGCGCGGGGCGGGGGCCCGGAGTCGCTGCGCCGCGCGCCGTGCCCGGGAGGTTGCGACTCCTCCAGCAGGTCGAGCCGGGCGGGCGGGAAAGCGGCGTGGGTCTACACGCTCCCCGCACCCTTGTGGGAGAGGGTCTTTAGATGTTGAATCGACACGGGGAAGTCTTCCGCACCCTCCTTGGGGCGAGTGACCTCGCGCTTGTCGCGGCATCGTGGCTTGCGGCCTATGGGCTGCGCTTCCGCCTGGGCTTCGACGCGCCGCTCGGTGTCCCCGAGTTCCGTAGCTACGTCATGCTCCTCGCGTTGATCCTGCCGCTCTGGTTCGTGCTCTTCCGAGCGCGCGGGCTCTACGAGGCCCAGCGCACGAGTTCCCTCTGGCGAGAGTCGAGCCAGGTCTTCACTGCGACAGCGATCGGTGTCGGGATCCTCGTCGTCGCGACCTTCTTCTTCCGCAGCTACTTCTATTCGCGCGCTGTCGTTCTCCTCTTCTTCGCCCTTTCCTTCGTGTCGGTGACTTCTTCTCGTCTCACTGTCCGGGGAATTCTGCGCGTGCTCCGCCGCCGAGGCTACAACCTGCGCTACGCCCTCATCGTGGGCGGAGGCGAGCTCGCGGGGCAGGTGATTGAGCGGATCCACGCCCACCGCGAAGCGGGGCTGCGTGTGGTCGGCGTTCTTTCCGACGACCCCGGACGCCCGGGCCACACCATCGTGGGCGTGCCGGTGCTCGCCGGCACGGAGCAGATCAAGCAGGTGCTCCAGCGCCACAAGGTTCAGCAGGTCCTGATCGCCCTGCCCAAGGAGGACGCACACCGGCTCGAGAAGATCCTTGCCGACCTCGACGACGAGACCGTGAGCATTCGGCTCGTGCCCGATCTCCTCCACGTGCTGACGCTGCGCAGTTCGGTGGAGGACCTGGACGGCTTGCCCATGATCAATCTACGCGAGAGCCCGCTCGTCGGCTGGGCCGCGGTGGGCAAGCGTGCGCTCGACATCCTCGCTTCCGGACTCGCGCTTCTGTTCGCTGCGCCGCTGCTCGGAGCGGTCGCCCTCGCGATCCGATGGACGGCGGGCCGTCCCATCCTCTACGCGCAAGAGCGCATGGGCCTCGATGGAAGGGTGTTCCGCATGATGAAGTTTCGCACCATGGTCTCCGACGCGGAGGCGGAGAGCGGCCCGGTCTGGACGGTGCCGGACGACCCGCGCCGCACGGGTCTCGGTGGCTTCCTGCGGCGGACCAGCTTGGACGAGCTGCCCCAGCTGTGGAACGTGCTGCGTGGGGACATGAGCCTCGTGGGTCCACGTCCCGAGCGGCCTGTCTTCATCGAGCAGTTCCGTCGCGAAATTCCCGGGTACATGCTGCGGCACAAGGTCAAGGCGGGGCTCACCGGCTGGGCCCAGGTCCACGGCTGGCGCGGCAACACCTCGCTCCATGAACGCGTCGAGCACGACATCTACTACATCCAGAACTGGTCCCTGGGCCTGGACCTCCAAATCCTGCTCATGACCCTGTGGCATGGCCTGATGCACCGGAACGCCTACTGATGGCCGAACACATCCCGATCCTCGACCTCGCCGCGGAGTGGGAAGAGGTGGGGGAAGCCGTGGAAGCCGCCGTGGTGCGGGTCTTGCGCTCCGGCAAGTACGTGCTCGGGCCCGAAACCGCGGCCTTCGAACAGGAGATGGCCGAGCTCGTAGGAACGCAAGAATGCGTAGGGGTCGGTTCCGGAACCGAAGCGCTGTGTCTTTCGCTTCTCGCGCTGGGCGTGGGACCCGGCGACGAGGTGCTGACCACACCCTTTAGCTACTTCGCGACGATTGAAGCGATTCTGCTGGCGGGTGCGAGACCGGTCTTCGTGGACATCGAGCCGGCTGGCTTCTTGCTCGATCCGACGCGGGTCGATGCGGCGGTCGGTCCCCGCACGCGCGCTCTCCTGCCCGTCCACTTGTTCGGGCGCTGCGCCGACATGCCAGCGCTTCGCGCGATCGCCGATGCCCGCGGTCTTGCGATCGTCGAAGACGCTGCCCAGGCGATCGGAGCCGGGCGCGCGGGCCGGCGCGCCGGCGCCTGGGGAAGCCTCGGCTGCTTCAGTTTTTATCCCTCGAAAAACCTCGGCGCAGCGGGGGATGGCGGCTGCGTCACCACGAATGACGCGGAGCTTGCGGATCACCTGCGCCTTCTGCGCTCCCATGGCTGTCGCACCCGAGACGCACACATGATCCTCGGCACCACGTCGCGTCTCGATTCCGTCCAAGCTGCCGTGCTTCGTGCGAAGCTACCGTTCTTGAGCGGTTGGACCGAGGCTCGGGCCCGCCATGCGCAGCTCTACGGGGAAGCCCTCGCGGGCCACCCGGGGGTCGTCCTTCCGCAGGCCGGACCCGACGAGGAGCATGTCTGGAACCAATACACGATTCGCTGCCGGGAGGCGGGCCGCGTGCGGGCAGCGCTCGACGCGGCCCGGATCGAGTGGCGCCACTACTACCCGCTGCCCTGCTATCGCCAGCCGGCTCTCGGCAGCCTGCAAGCCCCCGAGGGTTTCTGTCCAGAAGCCGAGCGCGCGTGCCGGGAAGCGATCTCGCTCCCGATCTACCCTGCACTCGCCAAGAGTGCGATCGAACGGATCGCAGACGTCGTTCGGCGCGCCGCTTCGATCTAGCTTTCATCCGAGGAGGGTTGCATGCACGAGAGTCGGCAGCGGACGGCACTCATCACCGGAATCACCGGCCAGGATGGTTCCTACCTCGCCGAGTGTCTCCTCACGAAAGGCTACCGAGTTTTTGGCATGACCCGACGCAGCAGCACCGAGAATCTAGATCGGCTCGCCGGCTGCATTGAAAATGTCGAGCTCCACTCGGGCGACCTCCTCGATCAGAGTTCGCTGACAGAGCTTCTCCAAGAAGTCCGACCTCACGAAGTGTATAACCTGGCGGCGCAGAGCTTTGTGCCCACTTCATGGAAGCAGCCCGTGCTGACCGCAGAGTTCACGGCGGTCGGCGTGACCCGCATGCTCGAAGCCATTCGAGCGGTGGATCCTTCGATCCGCTTCTACCAGGCGAGCTCGAGTGAGATGTTCGGACGCGTGCGCGAAACGCCCCAAACCGAACAGACCCCCTTCTATCCCCGAAGTCCCTACGGCGTGGCGAAGCTCTACGGCCATTGGATCACCGTCAACTACCGCGAATCCTACGGGCTCTTCACCTGCTCTGGGATCCTGTTCAATCACGAGTCGCCGCGGCGCGGGCTCGAGTTCGTCACGCGCAAGGTGAGCGACGGGGTGGCGAGGATCAAGCTCGGGCTCGCCAAGGAACTTCGCATGGGCAATCTCGAGGCCAAGCGGGACTGGGGCTTCGCGGGAGACTATGTGGAAGCCATGTGGCTCATGCTGCAACAGTCCACCCCGGATGACTATGTGGTCGCCAGCGGGGAATGCCACACGGTTCAGGAGCTGTGTGAGGTTGCCTTCGAACAGGTCGGGCTCGACTGGCGAGATCATGTGGTCGTAGACCCCCGCTTCGTGCGGCCCGCCGAGGTCGACCTCCTGCTCGGCGACGCCGCGAAGGCCCGTCGCGTGCTGAGCTGGCAGCCAAAGACGAGCTTCCGTGAGCTCGTGGCGACGATGGTCGAGGGGGATCTCGAGCGCTGGCGAAGTCTGATGCGCGGCCGCTAAGGCGAGGTGGTCTTGTCACCGCTTCGGGTTGTATTGGACGGCCGCTGGATTCGCGTGGATTCCGGGATCGGTCGCTACAGCTATGAGTTGGCGCGCGCTCTTCCGAAGGCCGCCCCCGACGTAGCGCTGGAGGTCCTCCTCCCGAGCTACGACGACCCCCTCGCGCAGGACCTCGCGCAGCGGCCTGACGGATTCCGGCCGGTCCAGATGAAGCGAGAAGCGCAAGGTGCCGGCGGGATTGCGGAGCTGCTGTCCCATCTCGCCCGGCGTCGGCCCTGCCTCTATCACGCGCCCGACTGGATGGCTCTGCCGCCGCTTCCCGGCGCGTGGCGCACCGTGGCGACGATTCACGACCTGATCCCGCTTGTCGCGCCCCAGGAGGTTCCTCGCTCCTTCAAAGCGCGCCACCCGGGGCTCTATCGCACGGCGATTTCGACCCTCATGCGCCTCGCGGACGCTGTGCTGACCGACACTCAGCTATGGGCGGACGAGATTCGAAGCCGCCTCGGGATCGCTTCGGATCGCGTTCACGCGATTCCCCTGGGAGTTTCATCCCCATCGCCCCGCGACGAGTCCAAAATCCGATCGGTCCGGGAGCAGTTTGCGCTAGGCGATCGACCCTACTTCTTGTTCGTCGGGAGGCCCGAGCCGTACAAGGGGCTGGTGCGGCTGATTCGGTCCTTTGCGCGCGCCCAGGTGCCCGCCCTGCTGGTCCTGGCGGGGCCCCTCGACGCTCGATACCCCGAAGCGAGCCAAGCCGTTCGCGACCTCGGCCTCGAAACGCGTGTCCGAATCACGGGCCGGGCGGAGGACGCGGCGCTCGAAGCGCTCTACGACGACGCAATGGCCTTCGTGACGCTGAGCCGGCTGGAGGGATTTGGCCTGCCTCCCCTCGAGGCGATGATCCGCGGCGTACCCGTCGTGGCGGGTCGGTGTAGCGTCTTCCCGGAAGTGCTGGGCGACGCCGCGCTCCTCGTCGATGTGGAGTTGGAAGTAGAGGTGGCCCACGCCCTCGAACAAATCGCGAGCGATGGAGCGATTCGGCGGCGGCTCGTCGAGCAAGGGCGGGAGCGCGCCTCCGCTTTCACGTGGGAGCGCTGCGCTGCCTCCACGGCTGCGATCTACCGTCGAGTGTCGCAAACCCGCAGGGGGTAGCAGGCGGAGCCCAGCCTTCGGGGGACCGGGCCGCCGCTCTGGTTCTTCGGGGTCCTGCGAAGCCCGTGCCGCCTGTTCCCGAGGACGTTCTTCGCGGCCCAAGCCTAGGGGCGTGTCTGCCCGGGGGCTCGGCTCAGCACAAGTACCTTGCGCAGGAGCTCCTCGCTGCTCTCTCGCCACGTAACGGCGTGAAACGGACCCCGCCGGCTGGGCGAAGCCGCTCCTCCGTCCTTTGCATGGCGTTCCAGGATCTGTTCGAGCTCCCGGCGGGAATCGACCTCGAAATACTCGCAGCGCTCCCCTCCCACCTCGCGGTGCGCGGGAATATCGCTCGCGACGACGAATCGTTCCCTCGCGAGGGCTTCAGCGATCGGCAATCCGTAGCCCTCGGCCAGGGAGGGACAGATCACTCCGTCCGCATCTCGGTAGGCCAAGGCCAACTCGAGATCCGTCAGGCGGTCGAACCAGAAGAGTCGGCGGTCCCTCAAGGGGTGCGTCAAGACGCGATTTACTGTGTAGTCGCAGAGCCAACCTCTCTTCCCAATGATCGCGTAGCGCACGGGAATCTCTCGCGCCCAAAGCCGGTCGAACGCGTCGAGGACGACGTTGTGGTTCTTTCGCGGCTCGAGGGTACCCACCTGAATGAAGAGAGGACCCTGTGATTTTTCGGTGAGGAGGGACACGACCCCCGACTTCTCTTGCCGGACCAAATCCCGCGGCTCCGCACTCGAGAGAGGCAAGAAGTCGGTGCCCAGACGGAAAGACTCGATCGGCAGGTGGAGGAGGTGCGAGAGCGGCGGATGGGCTCGGATCCAGACGCGGAGTTCGGCGGCAACGGCTTCCGAGATGGTGACCACGAAATCCGTGAGATCGAGCGCCCGGGGAAGCCAGCGGCGAAAGACCTCGACAAGCGCTGGTTCCGAGCAATCGGGGTGGAGCAGCGGGACGAGGTCATACACCACAACGCCGACGCGGGCGCCCCGTTGCTTCGCACGGGCGACAGAGTCCCACACTTCCCCCTGCCAGGAGGAATCCAGCATCAGAAGAACGTCACCCTCTCGAAAGTCGAGCGCTCCGCGCTGACGCCTTCGGCGTGTAAACGCGTAGAACAAGAGCCGGCGCGCGAAATGCCGAAGCCTCTTTTGGAGGGGCAGGGCCTGCGGAACGGAGCCGGGTGGGGCTGCGGAGCTCTCATGCGCAGGACGCCCGACGAGCGCGCGCACGAGTTGGGCCGTCGCGTCGAGGACCTCCTTCCCGTAGGCACGCACGGCGTCCAACCCCGCGGAATGCGCCTCGGCCTTCCGAACCTCGCTGAACGAAAAACCATTGTGCATGACGGGCCGGAACTCGAAGCCGATCTCTTCTGTGAGCTCCGGGGCGAAGAGCAGTACATTGCGCACGACCCGCTGGATTCCAGTGTTCAGT
>DAIOWK010000025.1:0-19643 GCA_036758525.1 Myxococcota bacterium | reverse complement strand
TCTTGCGGCGGCTGCCCGCGGCGGCGTCAGCCACGTCAGAGTTTCTCCGGACGCTCGAGTAGCTCGCGCAGACCGTCGAGTGTTCTTGCAGCGTAGAAGCCGTCCTCGATTCGTTCGTCGAAGCTCCACTTGAGTGTCATCTTGCGCCGACCGTTCTCGTCGGGATGGATGCGACCCACGACGCAGAAGATCGGGCACGTCCCGTGGTCCCACAGGTGGTGGTACGCCGCTTCCAATCCGACCGAGCCGAGGTTCGCCACAAATACGGAGGTGAACATCGGATCCGAGTCAATCATCGCGCGAGGCAGGAGACCAAGCCCATCCGCGAGGCGCACGAGCCGCATGACGAGATGCACCACGCTCGCAGGCAGGCGCAGCAGAAGATCGACTTCGTGGTCGGAGGCGGTCTTCTTGTCCCCTCGGGAGACGCGGATCGAATCCAGCAGGCGATCGCACATCTCGTCCAGCGTTTCCGCAGAGTCAAAGCGACGCTTTACGGTGGCGATGGGTGCATCGTCATGGAAGCTTTTCTTCGCGGCGAAGGTGAGCCAGACGCCGTCGCGCTGCCAGAGCTTCCCACCCGCCGTGAAGCGGTTCAGGCGAGGCCGCTCGTGCAGGCGCCGGGCGATCGCGCGCAGCACGAGGTGAAAGAGCGTCATCGGCCGATCCGTCGGCCGGGAGCGGTTTCGCTCCTCGACGAACGAGAGCGCGCGCTCGACATCCATCTCCTGGGCGAAGTAGACGAGAGACTCGTTGCGACGGGGCGAGATGAACGGCATGAAGCGACGCACCGGAGCGGCATCTCGCACGAGCGTGGCGTCGGGGCGGCGTCCAAACATCTGGGGATCTTTTACCTCACTTCGGCGCGAGGCGCGCGCTCCATGGCGGTCACAGGGACTGCCAGGACTTGGAACGCGGCGACGGGTCGGAAGCCGAACCGCGCGTAAAACGGCAGGTTCTCCGCTCGGTCGGTCTCGAGGTAAGCCGCGAGCCCGTCGGGATCCACGCGCCCGAGCCAGTTTCTCATGAGGGCCGTCCCGACGCCGCGGCCTTGGAGCGAGGGCTCGACCCCGAGCGTTCCAAGATACCAATGCGGGGTGGTCGGATGGTGCGCGTCGAGGCTCTCGAACGCCTCACGCCAACGGCGTGCGACGGCGAGGCCTTGGATCAAGACCGCGCGCATGCGCTGCCAGAAGGGCGCGGGGGGGAAGGGATAGGAAAGAGGCGGTGCTGCAACGAGCACGCCCGCGAGCTGTCTGTCGAGCGAGGCGGCGAGCACGAGCCCGTGCGCCATTGCCACGGGCAACAGGCAGCGCATGCCCTGGAGGTTGCAGCGTCGGCGTCGAGCGGCATCCGGGGACTTTATGGCCGCGAGATTCAGCGGGTTGCTCTCGAAGGCGCGGGCGAGAAGCGTAGCCGCCAAGGGCTCGTCCTGCGCCCGAAGGCCCTCGATCTCGATCTTGGAGCACACTTCGGACATGGCTGCGAGGCGCGAACGTAGCCCTGCGCTGCCCTCCGGGCTTTCGCCCTAGGCAAGCGTTGCGTTGGCAATGCCCCGCAGTGCCGCGGGCAGGATGCGCAAGACGCGCCGGCCTTCGCGAGCGAGTAGCCCCGCGTCTCCAAGCCGTCGTAGGCTCGTGTTCACAGACTGACGCGTGGTGCCGACGAGGGTTGCGAGGTCGGATTGCGTGACGGGCAAGTCAAGCCGCATCCATCCCTCGTCCGCGCTTGATCCGAAGCGCTCCGCGAGCTCGAGGAGAACCCGGGCCACGCGCGCCTCCACATCTCGGAAGACACGGTCCTCGAGACGATTTTCCGCGAGCTTGAGCCGGCGTCCGAGCTGGCGAGCCACTTCGCGCAGCACGGAGCTGTCCCGACCGAGGGCCTCCTCAAAGACCGCGCGGGGGAGCCTCCACGCCCGTGAGGGGCTCAGGGCCTGCGCGAAATTCTCTTCGCTGTCGCCCGCCAGGAGCGACTCCCCACCAAACACCTCGCCCGGCGATACGTAGTAGAAGGTGGTCTCCGCTCCCGACGCCGAAAGCCGGAAGATGCGGACGAGGCCGCACTCGAGCAGATACACGGATTGGTGCTCGGCACCGGGGCTGAAGATGATCTCGCCACGCGCATAGAGTCGCGCGGCGAGGCCGTGCGCGCGAAGCCTTCTCCCCCCTACACCGACTTCACACCAGCGTGCGCCGCTCCCCAGCGCCCCTGCCCCAAAGCCTCCCGCGGCGAACATCGCCATGACCCCCTCCTCCGGCGGCTCGCGATTACGGATCACGAGCACGTGGGAAGGGAGTTGTGCAACGGACGTGCCGCGGGCAGGGGCGCATACGAGCATCCCGCCGGGAAGGGTTGGGCCCTTCCGCCCCACTCCTGGGGTCAATTGGCACGCAGGTTAGGAAGCTCCTCCACCCGTATCGGACCCGTGTGACGGAAGGGGATGCGAAGGACTCGGTACGGAGGGCGACCGCGGGATGGCCGCAGCCGCGGAGGCAGCGGCCTTCTGGACGTTCTGCTTCAAGTGCTCCGCTGTGTGCTTCACGTCCTGCTTCGCCTGCTCGACGCCCTTCTTCACTTCCCGGACGACCTTCTTCGCTTGTTTGGTCTGAGGGCTGATGGCCTTCTCGAGCTGCGAGAGGAGCCGGATCACCTCCTTGCGCGCAGGCTCGGTAAGCCGGCGCCACTGGCCCTCGCCCTGGGCCTCGAGCTGCCCGAGGCGGTGGCTCGCTACCCGGATCAGGTGGGCGACCTGCTTGCGGTAGCTGGCCTGCACCCGATCGATCTCCTTCTCGAGGCGGTTGAGCCGTCCCTGAACCTGCTTCGAGAACTCGCGCAGCGTCGGCGGAAGGTCCTTGGTCAACCGGTCAAGCCGAGAGGCCGCCGTCTTCCCCTTGGGCGTGCGAGAAACTTTCTTCTTCGCGGTCGTCTTGGTGCGAGCCGCCATATCGCTCTAGCTCCTCCGAGTTCTCGGGCCGCTGCCGCGGACCTCCGCCGCAAGTGGCGGGAGGGGCCGGCCGCACCTCCACCGCGGAGAGCGAGCTGCCCCGACGCCGAAGAGAATAGCCGGATGGGCAACGAGTTGGGGAAGGGATTGTGTGTCGGACTGTCATTCAGCGGACGTGTTGCGCTGGATTCTGCCCGCCAGGTGCTAGACCACGAGGGCGAGGGCTCGCTGCGCGACCGAGCGACGGATTGAAGTCTCCGCCTCTCGTGTGAGCGCAGTGAACTCAACGGCCATGCCAAGGGGCAGGGTCGCGCGCTGGAGGTTCCCAGGGACGTTGGTGTAGAGGACGCGCCCTCCCACCGCGAGATGCTCCGCAGGGAGGGGCAGCTCGACAGCGACGCTCGCCCCGCGCAGCGAAGGGCGCGGGGTCGCGAGAAAGGCGCCGCGCGCGGACAACGTATAGAGCGCCGCCTCCTTCTGGCGCCCCGCCGCCGAGAAGCGTACGCGCAGGTCCGTAGGCGCGCGCACCTCCCGGCGCAGGGACTCGCCCTGGAAGGCGAAGAGCGCCCGGTTCATCTGAAAGCGCAGGGTGGCATCGTCGATCGGATTCCACACGGCCAGCTCGACTCCGGCGGAGCGCAGCCGATCCAATCCCTCGGGTCCTGGCTTCGAGCCGATGGCGATACATACGAGGCGGCGGGCGCCTCGCTCGCGCAGGATCTGAAGCGCTCCCGCGAGATTCGCGACCGGCAGGTCGGGAGGCAGCAGGGCAGCGCCAAAGTCGTAGCGAGGGCTTTCGACGAGCTGAAGCGCCTCCTCGGGGGTCTTTGCCCTCACCGCCGAGAACCCCAGGAGCGGCAGCCGTTGCGCAACAGCGGCCAGGCGGTGGGTTGCGCCATCGAGCAGGAGGACACTGCGGGTAGCGGCCACGTCGGACCTCCCGAAGAACAGATCGGAGACCCGCAGATGGGCCTTGAGCCCCGCGGGAGTGCGGGTGACTCGGCACAGCGGAGCCGCGTAGAATGCGCCGACCTCGCCCACGGACCCGGCGAGGCTGGAGGGCCCCGTGCGCATCTTGTTGGTGAACCCGTCCTACCCGTTCGAAGAGTTCCCGCGCCTGCTCGTGACGCTGCCGTACCTCGCCTCCGCGCTGCGCGCGGAGGGGCACGAGGTCGAGATCTTGGACCTCCTGCTCGCGCGCACCACCCCGGACAAGATCGAGCGGCGCATGACGCGCTTGCGGCCGGAGCTCGTCGGCATCACCTCTGTCACGTTGAACCATCACATCGCCAACGGGATCGCCGAGATCGTGCGCAAGTGCGACGAACAGGTGCCGATCGCGATGGGAGGGCCGCACGTCTCGTTCGAAATCGAGGGTTCTTTTCGCGACCTGCCCGCCCTCGACTTCATCGGGATTGGGGAAGGCGAACACACGATGGTGGAGCTCGCCCGCGCCCTTCGGGGTCGCATGGATCTGCGCGACGTGCGGGGTCTCGCCTACCGCGACCGCAGCAGCGAGCGCGTGGTACGAACCGCGCCTCGACCCCTCGAGGATGACCTCGACACCCTCCCGAATCCCGCGCGCGAACTCGTGCCGCTCGCGCGCTATCTCGCCTTTGACAGTCATGCCAGCGTGGTGACGTCTCGCGGCTGCCCCTACGAGTGCATCTTTTGTTCCGCGCCCCAGTGGACCGGTCGCAAGGTGCGCTACCGAAACCCGAGCCTGTGCGTCGACGAGATTGAAGAGCTCGCCCGCCTCGGTTTCACCGAGATCACGATCGAAGACGATCTCTTCACGCTCTACCGAAAGCACTTCATGGCGGTATGCGGCGAGCTCATCCGACGCAATACCGGGATCGGCTGGAACGCGTTTTCGCGCGTCGATACAATCACACCGGAAATCGTGGAGACGATGGCCGAAGCCGGCTGCCAGGCGATCTGCTTCGGAGTCGAGAGCGGCAACCAGGAGGTGCTCGACCTGGTGAAGAAGAAGTCGAATCTTCACAAGGTGAAGGAGGCCATGCGTATGACGCAGCAGGTCGGCATCAGCGCTCTCGCCTCCTTCATCATCGGGCTGCCCGGCGAGACCGAGGAGACGCTGCGGAAGACCGTTGAGTTCGCCAACGACCTGCACTCCGAGTTCGGCTCACTCTATGGCTTTCACATCCTCTCTCCGTTCCCTGGGACGGAGGTGCGTGACCGTGCCGGCGAGTATGGCCTTGAGATCCTGACCAGCGACTGGACGAAGTATGACGCCAACCACGTGGTGACCCGTACGCAAGGCGCGAACACGTCAGCGATCCAGGCCGTGGCGGACGAATACGACACGACCATGGAGCGTTATCTGAAATACCAAGACTTTCTCTTCGCGCAGGGCAAACTCGAAGGCTTTGAGAAGAAGATGTACCTGCGGCGGAGGCGACAGTCTCTGCTCTGGAAGCTGTTGCTCGATGACGTGGTGGAAGGCCTGCGGCCCTTCGAGGGCACGGATCCCGTGAGCGAGCTCAAACAGGCCGTGGCGCTCGCGACCGACGGAGCGCTTCCCGTGGTGTCAGAGGAGATCGATCGCGTGCTCGCGCTCGGAGCCCTCGCCAAGCAGACGGTACCGGGGGGTGTGCGCTTCGCCTGGACGGAATAGACGCTAGATCCCCGAAAGATCGAGCGGCCAGTTTGAGGCGAAGGTTCCCCCGTCCACCTCGAACACCTTGCCGGTGACCCAGCTCGCCGCGGGCGAGGCCAGGTAGAGCGCGGCCGCAGCGATGTCTTCGGGCGTACCGATGCGCTTCATCGGCGTCATTTCCTCCATCTTCGTTCGCAAGTCCGGCCTGGCCTTGAGGAAAGGGGCGAGGGCGTCGGTCTCGACCGATCCCACCGCGATGGCGTTTACCCGGATGCGCGGCGCGAACTCATAGGCCAAAAGACGCGTCATGTGATTCAGCGCCGCCTTCGCGGTTCCGTAGGCGACGAAGGGTTTCTCGACAAGATGGGAGAGTGCCGAGGAGATGTTGATGATCGCACCGCCGCCGACCTCGAACATGTGCGGCGCAGCCAGGCGCGTGAGCACGAAGGCCGTGGTGACGTTGAAGTGGAAGGCCTGCTCGAAGGCCTTCTCGGTCGTCTTGAGCGCGCCGCTCGGCGGGGAACCCCCGGCGTTGTTCACGACGACGTCGATCCGGCCGAACTCCTTCAGCGTCCTCGCGACGACCTCTTCAAGCTGGGCGCGGTCGTTCACGTCGCAGGGAACCGCGAGCGCCCGGCCCGAAGCTCCGCGGATCGCCTGGGCCACCTCGTCAATCGTGGCCACGGTGCGGGCCGCGCACACGACGGAAGCGCCCGCCTCCGCGAGGCCCAGCGCGATTCCGCGGCCAATCCCGCGCCCGGCACCGGTCACGATCGCCACCTTGTCGGTGAGTCGGAATCGCTCCAGGATCATGGGGTCCTCCCTGTGTTTGCGAGAGCTTACAGACCCGTGAGGAGAACGGCATGAAATTCTCGATCGCGCTCACCCTGCTGGAACCTTCGCAGATCCTCCCGCTCGCCGTAGCCGCCGAGCGCTGCGGCTACGATGCCGTCGCGGTCCCGGATTCCGTGTTCTATCCCGAGCGCGTCTCTGCTCCCTATCCCTACACCGAAGACGGTAGACGATTTTGGAGCGCAGAGACGCCATGGATCGAGCCCTGGGTCGCCATTCCCGCCATGGCTGCGCTGACGAGCCGCCTGCATTTCTACACCAATGTGATCAAGCTCGCGATCCGCCATCCCCTGCTTGTCGCCAAGACCGTCGGCTCGGCCGCCGTCCTCTCAGGCAATCGTGTGGCACTCGGAGTGGGCCTCGGCTGGATTCCCGAGGAGTTCCGGTTCTGCGGCCAGGAGTACGAGACGCGCGGCCCGCGCGCCGATGAGGCGATTGCCGTGATCCGCGCGGTCCTCCGCGGCGGCATGGTCGAATATCACGGCGTGTACTACGACTTCGAACGGCTTGCGATGAACCCGGCACCGAGCCAGCCGGTCCCGATCTACGTGGGAGGGCTCTCGAAAGCCGCACTGCGTCGCGCGGCGTTCCTGGGCGACGGCTGGATCTCAGTCATGAACCGCGAGTCGGAGCTGCGCGGCTTCATCGCGCAGCTCTCCCGCCTGCGGCGGGAAGCCGGCCGCGCAGGGGAGCCCTTCGAGATCAAGGTGGTCTGCACCGACGTCTTCGATCTCGACGGCTACCGCAGACTCGAAGAGGCGGGGGTGACCGACCTCATCAGCATGCCCTGGTACCTCTATGGCGGAGATCCAAACCCGCTGGAAACCAAGGAGCGCGCGATGGAGCGCTTCGCGGAGACGGTGATCGGCAAGTTGCGATAGGAGGGCCCGACAATGTCTCGTGAGGAAGATCCCCGAGGTCTCGGTGCGACCCACGACGTAGTGAATCAACCTCCGCCGTTTGAGGACGTAAATCTCCTCGAGCTGGATGCCGCGCTCTGTGAAGGACTCTCCCGCGAGGGCGCGGCCCCCTTCGCCGACGACGTGCGAGACTTCGGCGCCACCCTCGGCAGTGCGCAGGTCTTCGCGCTCGGGCGCGACGCCAACCGCTTCACGCCTGAGCTGCGCACTCATGATCGCTTCGGTCACCGTCTCGACGAGGTGACTTTCCATCCCGCTTGGCACGAGATCTTGCGCCTCGGGATGGCCGCGCGGGTGCACAATCTTCCCTGGCACGCGCGGCGGCCGGGAGCGCACGTCGCGCGCAGCGCGTTGCTGTCCCTCCTCTCGCAGGTGGAGAGCGGCTCGTGTTGTCCTCTCACGATGACCTTCGCCTGCCTTCCCGCGCTCCGCCACCAGAAGGAGGTCGCCGAGGAGTGGGAACCTCTCCTGCTCGGCACGGTCTACGATCCGCAGCTTTTGCCGCCCCGCAAGAAGAGCGCGGTGCTGATCGGCATGGCCATGACGGAGAAGCAGGGGGGCAGCGACGTGCGCGCAAACTCGACACGCGCCCGTCCGCTCAGCGCGGATGGGTCTGGCGGGGAGTACACGCTGATCGGACACAAGTGGTTCTGCTCCGCACCCATGTCGGATGCCTTCTTGACCCTCGCGCAAGCCGAGCGCGGACTCTCGTGCTTTCTGGTGCCTCGCGTTCTCCCCGATGGCACGCGCAATCCCTTCCAGATCCAGCGTCTAAAGGACAAACTCGGCAACCGCTCGAACGCATCCAGCGAAATCGAGTTCCGCGGCACGCTCGCTCGGATGGTGGGGGAAGAGGGACGAGGGGTGCGCACGATCCTCGAGATGGTCCATCACACGCGCTTGGATTGCGTGTCTGGAAGCGCGGGGCTCATGCGCCAGGCCCTCTCCCAGGCTCTCCACCACGCGCACCACCGCAGTGCATTCGGGCGGCGCCTCGTCGAACAGCCGCTCATGGAAGCCGTCCTGGCCGATCTCGCCCTCGAGTCGGAGGCCGCCACGGCGCTCATGCTGAGGCTCGCTCGCGCCTATGATGAAGCACCGGCCTCCGAGACCGAGCGCGCATTCGCGCGTCTCGCCACGGCCGTCGCGAAGTATTGGGTCTGCAAGCGTGCGCCAACGATGATCGCCGAAGCCATGGAATGCCTCGGCGGCAACGGCTACGTGGAAGAGTCCGGGCTGCCGCGGCTTTTCCGAGAGGCGCCCGTCAATGCCATCTGGGAGGGCTCGGGCAACGTGATCTGCCTCGACGTCCTCCGGGCGATCGTGCGCGAGCCGTCGAGTCTTCCAGCCTTCTTGGACGAACTGCGTCTTGCACGGGGCGGAAACCGGGCGCTCGACGCCTACGCGGCCGGCCTCGAGGGCGAGATCGCCGATCCTGCGGCTTCCGAGGCTCGCGCTCGCGGCCTCGTCGAGCGCATGGCGCTTGCACTCCAGGCCTCGCTCCTCGTGCGCGGCGCGCCGTCCTTCGTGGCGGACGCCTTCTGCGAAGCCCGGATCCAACGAGAGGGGGGGCTCCTCTTCGGAGCCCTCCCTGCCGGCGCCAAGCGGCGCGAGATCGTCACGCGCGCATTGCCCGCAGTTGTTTAGGCCGCGCGGGGTACGAGATCTGCCCTCGCAGCGCAAGGTTTAGTGAGGAGCCATCCCCGCCAGGACGAAGAGAGCGATCACGCAGCCGAACCCGACGGTGAAGACGCCACTGCGCGCGAGATCGAGGTCCACCAGATAGAAGATCCCATGCAGCACACGGCAGATCAGAAACAGCACCGCGAGGCGCGCGGACCAGACGGCGTCGGCACCCGCGAGGTGCGCGACCAGGACCGCGGGCGCGAATGTGATCAGTGCCTCGAACGCATTCTGATGCGCGCCGAGCGCGCGGGCACCACGACCTTGGAGCTGCGACTGCTGAACTCGCGGAAGCTTGTTGTCCACGGTACCAAACTGCATTCTGCGAGCGGGAATCTGGAACGGCGCCCAGATATAGGGAAGAAGACAGGCGATCGCGAGACAGAGAAACGGGGTCGTCATAAACGCGGGCCCTCCCGAGGTTGTGCATGCATTCTGACACGGATCGGGGTCGAGAGGGAATTTCTCGCAGCGCCGAAGAAGAGCTGGACCTAGAGCATCAGGTCGGAGAGTCGCTCCTGGGCGAACACATGGAGCAGCGCTTCGGCGTCAATCGGCGGGCTCTCAAAGCGCACCCCCATCCCGACAGGTAGATTCTTGTGTTGCAAGTTGCCCGGCACGTTTGTCATTACGACACGGGCTTTGAGTCGGCCGCGCAAGCCCGCCACGGGAAGCTCAATGGCGATCTGGGCGCCCCGCGGTGAAGGCGCCGGTGTCGCGAGAAAGGCGCCCGCAGAAGACACGGTGTAGACCGTGACTGCTTTGCTGCGGCCCTCCATGAAGACCGGAATCTCCCAGTTCGTAGGCGCCCGCAAGCTCCGTCTCTCGCCGCGTACCACGGACGAGCCCGCGAGGGCGCGGTTGACCTGGAAACGGAGCGTATGCTGGTGCAGCGGCTCGAAGAGCGCGAAGGTGACGCCCGCCGAACGAAGTCGTGCAAGGTCTGCGCGCTCGGGCTTCGGGCCCGCGGCCAGAAACCACAGCTCCCCCGTCGCGACATCGCACAGGAAACGCAGCGTGCGCCGCAAATCCACCACCGGCAGATCGGGCGCAAGCACCGCGGCGCCGATCGCGCCGCGCGAGATGCGTAGCAACATGTGCGCCTGCTCCGGGGTCTTCGCAGGCACCGCGCGATAGCCGAGGCGAACCAGGCGCTCGCGCAAGAGCTCAAGCGAGGGCGCGGAGGCGCCGAGCAGGAGAACGTCCTTCGATTGGGTAATGGCCCTTCCCTCCCCCGCGGCCAATGCTTGGATCGGCGGGGATGCCGAGGACACCTGTGATCGCGCTCACGAGAATTGCGGTCTGGCTCTTGAAGGGGATTCGGTCGCCCTTCCGCGAAGCCCGGACGCAGGAGCCAACGGGTTCTTGTGAAACAGCGCCATTCGTGGGAATTTAAACAGGCCCGAAGAGCCGGGGGGGATGCTATGGCGCTGGCCCGCCGAGCGATCGGATTTTTGGCGGTCCTGCTTCTTTTGTGCGCGCGCGTGGCACAGGGAGCAGCGCCCGCCCCGGGGACTTCGGAGCGCTTGGCCCCCATGCTACTCCAGCTGCTCGACGAATATGACCGCGGGGGGGAAACTGGGGTGCGGCACTTCGCCGCCGCTCGCCGGATCCAACTGCGAGAGTCCGCGCAAGGCGTGCTCATACCCGTCATCCTTGAGCCCCGCGCAGGGATTTCGACGCGCGAGATCGACGCCCGGCAGATCGAGGCCCTGGGTGGGCACGTCGACGCAGTCTCCGAGTCCTTTCTCCGGGTCCTCGTGCCCCCCGTCGATGCGAGACGCCTGGCAGACCTGAGCCAGCTGCGCGTCGTTCGCACGCCCACGATCGCGACCGGAGCTTCGGGGTTCGGGACGATCGTGTCGGAGAGTGTTGCACTCACAAATGCAGCCACTCTACAGGACCAGTTCCAATTCACAGGCGCCGGAGTCAAGGTCGCGGTGGTAGATCTCGGATTTCAAGGCCTTTCCTCCGTCATCGCGGCCGGAGAGCTTCCCGCGAGCACGATCAGCGTGGACTTCACGGGAACGGGTGTAGAGTCGACGACTCCGCATGGCGTTGCTGTTTCCGAAGAGCTCCTCGACATGGCACCCGGTGTCCAGCTCTATTGTCTAAAGGTCGGTGATGAAGTGGACCTCCAGAATGCGGCGACCTACCTGAGCCAGAACGGGATTTTCATCGCCAATCATTCGGTCGCCTGGGTGCTCGCCAGCTACTACGATGACACGGGCGTGATCAATGCCATCATCAACGCCTCGCATGACAATGACGGGGTCTTCTGGAGCGTTGCAGCCGGCAATGCCGCGCAGCAACACTGGAGGGGCGCGTGGTCGGATCCGGACCACGACGGGCGATTGAATTTCACACCCACTGCGAACACGCTCGGGCTGGGGCTGAGCGATGGCACGATCACCGTATTTCTCAACTGGAACCAGTACGGGAACTCGTTGACCGACCTGGATCTCTATGTGCTCGATAAGAATGGCAGGATCGCTGCTTCCAGCACCAACCCGCAGAACGGTCCGCAAGACCCCTCGGAGGTCGTCTCCTTCACCTACGATCCATCGCAGGCACCCTATACGGCGGAGGTCGTTTTGGTTTCGGGGCCTACGAATGGGCTCGACGTGACGCTCTTCAGCTTCGACAACACCTTTAATCCTGCCATTGCGGCTTCGAGCACAATGGATCCCGCCGACGCGCACGGCGCGGTGGCTGTGGGTGCGATCCCTGAATCCTCCTACTCGGATTTGATCCCTCCGCTTGAGCCGTACTCCAGCCAGGGGCCGACCACGGATGGACGAACGAAGCCGGACTTTTGCGCTCCCGATGGAACCTCGACGTACACCTATGGAATTCTTGGCTCCTACGGGACGTCGTTCAGCGCGCCAATCGCCGCGGGTGCTGCCGCGCTGTGGCAGCAGGGGTTAAAAGCGATCGATCCTCCCGCAGTGGTCGTCAAGGTCCTCTCTGGGTTCACGAGCCCTATTGGAACCTCAACACCCAATTCGGTGTGCGGAATGGGCAAAATTATCGCCTGGCAAAGTCCGGCCTGCGGAGCAGGGGGCGAGCTTGTCTTGGTCCTGCCGGCGCTTTTGTGGTTCCGCCACAGACGCGAGCGCCGCACCCGACGAGCCGGCCGCGGGTAAAGTCCTCCCCCGACGAGCGTCCGACGGTGCGCACGAGACGGTGTCGCTGCGCGGCACGGCCTGCGCGCATACGGTGGTCCCGCGGCCAGCGTAGCGGTTTGCTCCGCGCGGACCCCCTGGCGGAAAAGCCACCCTCCTTTGGCGCAGCGGGCCGAGCGAGTCCTCCTCTAGGTCTTTGGTCGGCGTCGAGGTGCGCGCATCAGATAGAGCAGGAGGAGAGCAGCTCCGAGAAGGACCAGCGGCACAAGGAACGGGCCCGCTCGGTGCGTTGCAGACGCGATGGCGTCGAAATCGCGTCCAAAGCTATAGGCTCCAAAGCCCCAGAACCCCACCCACAGGAGCGCCCCGATGGCATTCCAGATGAGAAACGGCGCGCGCTCCATCCCGAGGGCTCCCGCTGCAAGGCCGTTGATCTGACGGAGGCCATCCACGAAACGACCGAGCCCAACGATGCGCGGACCCCAGCGCGCGAACAGATGCTCGACGCGCGCAAGTCGCTCTCCGCGGGCGAAGCGCTGCAGAACGGGCCGTCCCCCCGCACGCCCGATCAGCCAGCCGAGCGCGTTGCCCAACGCGGCAGCGATGACGGCGAGCACAAGGAGCGGCACCAGCGCAAGCTCGCCCCGACCGGCGAGGAGCGCGGCGGCTACAAGCAGCGTTTGGCCGGGCGCGGGAATCCCCACGCCCTCGGCAAAGATGCACCCGAAGACAGCGGCGTCCCCCCACTTCTCGAGTAGCGGCTGCGCAGCGGCAAGGTGCTGTTCGAGGGTCGTCACGACGATACACCCAAAGGCGTCAACTCACGCGGAGAGTCTTCCGGCAGAGAAGGCGCGAGCGCCACGCGCACCGCAAGCACGGGCGCACGCCCTGGAAATCTGCCCGGAGCGCGGAGCGACGACTATTTTTTCGCGGGTTTGGTCTCGATGTCGGTCGCGGTCATGCGGTAATAGACCGTAACCTTATCTCCCTTCTTCGGATCACCCGTCACCTTCGTTCCCGCGTCCTTTGCGATCTGCCAGTTTTCCTTGCCCTTCAGCACCGTTATCGAGTCGGCGCTGGTCTCGACCACGGGACCGGTAACCTGGTAGGTCTTGTCAGCGGCCAGAGCCGGTGCCGCGAGCGTGAGCGCTGCTCCCGCAAACCAAAGCGCATGCCTTCGCATCTTCGATTCCCTCCTCCTACACCGCGCGCAAGCGCGGGCAGGCCATGCTACCTCGAACGCTCACGCCCGTGAAAGGATTTCAGCGTACCGCGCATTCGTGCGGGCAGTCCCTCACCGCGGGAGCAGCGCGCCCTCGCCTCCGAACCCTCGATCGAGACGCGAGCGTGCGGAGCGGTAGAGGGGCTCTGGCGAGTCGGGGCTTCAGGACGCGATGAGCGCGTTTCGAGGCGGCTGCCTCTCGCCCTGCAGGTGCGAGGGCTGCCCGCGCTGCGGTGTGCGAAAGGACGGTGCGTTCCCGCGCGGGAGGCCGCTCCCTTAGCGCGGAGGAAGACTCCTCGCACCGCGAGAGCGCTCCCAAAGTTTCACGTGCTTCGCCAGCACGTAGAAGGCCGAGGTCGCGGCAATCACGAAGCCAGGCCAGCCGTCCAGCAGGCCGAGCTTCCACAGCCAGCACTCAAAGAATTTCACCGGCGGGTGGAGGATCGCCAGCGCAAGCGAGAAGCGCCGCCCTTCGCGCAGCCATTCCGTCGACACAACATCCGAGAACTGCTGGACGGACTCGAGCTGCTCGGCGAAGACGTGGTAGGTATAGTGCTCAAGATCCGCCTCGATGCGGTGCACCGGCCCGTCCGCACCCAGCCGGTCATGAGGATCGGTTCCTCCCCAGTGCCCTCGGGTGCGGCGAACGACGCGCAGCTTGCGGTCCGGGTACCAACCCCCGTGGTTGATCCAGCGGCCGAGGTAGAAGGTGTGGCGCCTCACCTCGAAGCCGACGGCGTCTGTGGGCGTTGCGATTTCACGCCGAATGGCATCGCGCAGCTCGGGAGTGCAGCGTTCGTCGGCATCGAGGCAAAAGATCCACTCGCCCGTGGCGAGATCGAGCGCAAAGTTCTTCTGTGCGACGAAGCCTTCCCAAGGATGATGGACGACGTGCGTTGCGTAGCGCTGCGCTTTCTCCACGGTGCCGTCCGTGCTGCCGGAGTCGACTACGATCACCTCATCGCACCATGCAACGCTGCGCAGGCACTCTTCGATGTGATCCGCCTCATTCTTGCAGATGATCGTGGCAGAAATCCGGGGAACTGCGTCGCTCGGATGGGAAGGTGTGCTCATGGAGCGGCGCTCCCCTCCGAGGAGGCGATCCGCTCTCGGAGATCCGCGAGGGACGACCGCAGGGCTGGCGCCTGCGCCGTCTCTGCTTCGAGAGAGAAGGGTCCCATGGCATCGCTTCTCGGGCTAGACCCGCCCATCGAATCCCCCGACTTCCGGCTCGCGCCAAGCGTCCCCACCGCGGACTTCACCGGTTTGGGCACCTTCATGGCTCGGGATCTCGCTTCCGATCCAGACGGTCCGCGTGTCGGCGAAAACCCACTTGCCCCTTCGGACGAAGTAAACTCGCACCCCTGGCCGCGTTCCGCCACGGAGTTTGGCTCTGTCTGCGCATTGCGCTAGGGACGGTTCGAAGCGGGGAACACGAGCGTCAGGGCAGCAGGAGGGATGCTGTGTCACTTCGTGTGATCGGTGCCGGACTTGGGCGCACAGGCACCCATTCGCTCAAGCTTGCTTTGGAACGTCTCCTGGGCGCGCCTTGCTACCACATGATCGAGGTCTTCCGGCAGCCCACGCATATCCCGATCTGGCAGCGCGCAACCGCCGGGGAGATGCCGCGGTGGAAGGAGTTGCTCGCCGGCTATCGAGCGACCGTGGACTGGCCGGCCGCGGCATTCTGGAAGGAGATCAGCCAGGAGTATCCGGACGCGCTGGTCTTGCTGTCGGTACGGGAGGTCGATGATTGGTGGGCAAGCGCCGACCGCACGATCTTCGCGATCTCACGCCGCGAGCCGCCTCCTGGTCCTGTCTTTCCCGCCCAGTTCGAGATGGTGAAGACTCTCCTTGAGACCCGATTTACGCCGGCCTGGAGCGATGAGAGGATGGCCAAACAAGCCTACCTGCGTCACAACGACGAGGTCCGGCGGAGCGCCGCGCGCGATCGGCTTTTGGAGTGGCATCCCGGGGACGGCTGGGAGCCGATTTGCGCACGGCTCGGCCTTGGGTTGCCGAGCGAGCCCTTTCCTCACGTCAATACGACGGAGGAGTTCCGCGCCATGGCCGGTCTCGAAGCAACCCGCTGACGAACGCCGGAACTCGACTGCTTTGTGCACCGCCGTCGCGCGGTAGAGCGAGGAGAAATCGGATGGCTGGCGACTTCGACGGCAAGGTGGTCGTGATTACAGGAGCTTCGTCCGGCGTGGGTGAGGCATCGGCTTGTCTCTTCGCAGCCCGCGGTGCGAAGGTCGTCCTCGCCGCGCGCTCGGCGGGCAAGCTTAGCGCCCTGGCAAAGCGGCTCGGCGGCCTCGCGATTCCCACCGACGTTACATTGGTCTCGGATCTCCAAGCACTTGTGAGCGGGACGATCTCCGCCTTCGGGCGTCTCGACGTCCTCGTGAACAACGCCGGCGCAAATGCACGGGGTGCGCTCGAAGACGTCGAACCCGCAGGCATCGCTTCGGTCATCGATACCAACCTCAAGGCGCCCTTGCTCTTGACACACTTCGCCTTGCCTCATCTTCGGATGTCAAAGGGCGTGGTGGTGAACGTGGCATCGATCGCGGGCCACCTCCCGCTCCCGGGCGAAATCCCGTACTGCGCGTCGAAGTGGGGCCTGCGCGGCTTCAGCTTCGCGGTCCGCGAAGAGATGCGAAAGAGTGGCGTTGCGGTGTGCGCCGTCTCACCGGGCCCCATCGCGACCGGCTTCGTGCTGGACCACCTCGATGAAACTCCTGACATCGTGTTCTCCCAGCCATTCTTAAAAGCCGAAGACGTGGCGCAGGCAATCGTCGCCTGCGCACTCGATCGCAAGCGGGAGCGTGCCTTCCCTTTTTCGACACTGCGTCTGGCCCAGCTCGCCCAATGGATGCCGTGGCTACAGGAAGTCCTCCGACCTGCGCTCGAGCGGAAGGGCGCAAAGATCAAGGAGGAGTGGCGCGCGAAGGGGCGCGCCTAGGCTGGCCGTGACGCCTTCGTGCGCCCCCCGAGGAGAAAGCCGATCGAAAGGCCCGCCGACAGGGTCTCAAAGCCAAGGCCGAGTGCAGTGTAGGAGGACACTTCACGGGCGAGTACTGCTCCGGAGAGCCGGGCCAAAGCAAGCCCCGAGCATAGAAATGCAAGACAGATGAGCGCGGGGCGAACCAGCGACACCCGCACCGCAGCGACGAGGCAGAGCGTTCCCACGGCAGCTTGGAGGCCGCCGTACATGGCGCGCAGCTCAATCCTTCCCGTGTGCGAGGCGGAGACGACGCCTGCGACCGCGGCCAAAGAGTCCGGCTGTACAAGGCAGTAGAGGCCGTAGGGCAGCCACGCGATCGCACATAGAAGAAGGAAAAGACGAGCTGCCACGAGTCCGACCGCCTCCCTGGCTTGCGCGCCCAGGACCGCATGTCTGCATCCCTGGGCGACCCGAGACTACACGCAATCCGGCGGGTTGGCTGCTTGGGAACGACCTTCTGGTCGGGTGGAGGGGCGGATCACGATGCGCGCTTCCCCCGCCGCGTGCAAGGGAAGGACGACTGGGGGCCTCGCAGCCCGTCCGCATCCCTGCGCCACGCCCGGTTAGACTTATCCCATGGAGATTCGAAGCGAGCGACTCCTCCTGCGAGCTTGGCGGCGGGGAGACGAAGCGGCTCTTGTGCGACATGGCAACAACCATGCGGTCTGGAGAAATCTCACCGATCGATTTCCCCATCCTTATACCCGGAAGGACGCGGTCCGCTGGATTCGGCGCGTAACAGAGCAAGGAAGTCCGCCGCAGAGCTTCGCTGTCGTCTTCCAAGATGAGCCTGTGGGCGGCGTCGGGTTCGAGCGGATGCAAGATCTAAACCGCCTCACCGCCGAGTTCGGATACTGGATAAGCGAAGCGTACTGGGGGCGTGGCTTCGCCACAGAGGCCGCGCTCTTCGCCAGCGCATACGCCTTTGCCCAGTTCGATCTCGAGCGGCTTCAGGCGTCGGTGCTGGAGTGGAACGAGCCCTCACGCCGGGTACTCGAGAAGGTGGGCTTCACGCTCGAAGGTCGCCTTCGAAAGAATTGTGTCAAGGAGGGACGGGTTGTCGATAGCTTTGTCTACGGACTCCTGCGGCACGAGGTGAAGGCGCGCTCCCCTTCTTAGCTCGAGCATGAAGTCACCCCCTTCGCTTTCCCTCGGATCGCGCAGGGAAGCGGTCACCTCGCGCCTAAGCACAGGTACTCACCGCCCCTCTCACGGTCCGGCCCTCGTGAATCCTCCTTGCGGGGTGCGAAATGTCAGCACGCACCACGGGTGGGGAGTGCCCGCGCGCGCGTCCACGGAGAACGCACCGTCCGTATACTCGGAAATGATCTTCCGCCAGAAGGGAAGACCGCGACGATTGCCTTCTGAGACACGCACGATCCAGTGGCCGGGCATGCGGTCCCACAGCTGAAACGCCGCCGTGCGGCCTACCCTCGAACGGCGATAGCGACGCGCCACGAAGAACTCCGCAATGTCGAGATCGGCGGGATCTTCGGTTACGGGTGATCCGCGTGTCACGAGTGCGAAACCCGCAGGGTGACCGTTCGCCCGGATGAGGAATGGGAAGCGTCGCTCTGGCTCTTCAAAGTAGAGCGGTAGGCGATCGTAGCCGAAACGCCCATCGGGCCCGATGTCGATCGGGAAGATGTCGCTCAGATCGTGCAAATAGAGCTCGAGGAGATGGAAGAGCAGCGTCGCGTGCTCGGGCTTCGCGATTTCGAGGACGACTTCGTGAGATGCGACCATGCTTTGCCTGCGCGGCCGTTTCTCCCTGCGGGCACGCAGCGGTACTCGCCGCATCCAATGAAAGAGCCGCACCAGGGCCGGGCGCAGCCGGCATCCTACCATGCGCACTGGAGTGAAGCACCTGCGTGTCGGGAAGGCGCAGCGTGAAGCCGACGACTCTCCGCTCGAGCAACCCCGAGAGGGGAGGCGCGTCGCCTCGTGAACCACCCACGAGGCGTCAAAAGATGGCGTGGGAGAGCGCCAAAAGCGTAAGAAGGGCCGCTCCCAAAAACCAGAGGTCAAGAAAGATCGCGCAGATGCCAGGCACCATGGAAGTCATCCGCTGCAGCAAGGAATTCGTTCGGGCGGTGGCCTCCGGCTTGGAACGGGAAGAGGATCGGAGATAGCCTTCTTCGGGATCAAACCAATCGCAGAGTAGATACACGCCTGCGCACCAAGCGGACACAGAGAAAAGGAGCACAACGCCCGCAAGCAGGATCCGGACGGGAGACAGGATTCGTGCGCGAAGGGCGACGATACACAGCGCTGTCAAGAGAATGGAGACGATGAACCCGAATCCGGCGGGCTTTCGCCTGCCGTGGAGTCTTGCGGCGAGTGCGTCGTAATGACGGGGAGTAGGCATGAATGGCCGAAGCCGAACGCTCCTCTCGGGGCCTCCTCTACCCGATCTTCGAACAGGCCCTCGTGGGCTTCAGTATGACGCGAAGCAGAGCACCCTGGGAGCCCGGGAGCGCCGTTTCCGCCGCCCCGAGACGCCGGGGTCCCGTTTGCCTAAGCGCCGATCAGGAGCATGACCGGGAAGAAGACCAAAAGGATGGGAAATGTCGCAAGGTCAACGGCCACGCCAAGGGGTAGGAGTGGGTACACCCACGGTGCCGTAGAGGTTCGGGTGAGCGCGCTTGAATAGAACGGGGCATAGGGCCCGCCGCTAGAATCGTGAAGCACGAAGCTTATCTCTCGCCCGTCCGGAGCCGCCTCCGTTTCGAGATAACCAGGGGGGCCGCCTTCCCCGCCTTCCGCGCCGATCGCAAGCCGCCGGCCGGTAAGGGGCGCATCGTCCGCGAGGTGCTCGACGGGAAAAGCCTCCACCGGGAGGTCCTGGCGGTGAAGCGCGGTGAGCGAGATGGCCGCCCGCCGCTCCTTTCGCGCGACCACCCTGCCCGCGTCATTGGTAACGAGCGCCGTGTATCCGAGCGTGAGCCGATCTCCATCGACCAGGGCATCGTGGTAGGAAAGCGGCTGCTCCCGCCGGAGCGCCGCATCGAAAAGGTGACCTGTGACGCAGCCCTCGCTTGCAAGCATGAGCAACGTGAGGGCAGCCCAGGTTCGGCATCTAGTAGAGCCACCCATCGTAGACCTCATACGCTTTCACCGGACCTCCCGGAAAGAACGAAGTCGCGGAATAGGAGAAGATCCGCGCGCCGCGATCGAACACGAGCTCCAACGGTCGCTCTGCGTCGTTGGGATCATAGACATGAAATCGGATCTCGGCGGGAGTCTGCTCGGCATCGAAGACCAGTA
>DAIOWK010000024.1:0-19984 GCA_036758525.1 Myxococcota bacterium | reverse complement strand
CTCCGATCATGAGCGGAATCATGTAGTTAAAGAAGGCTGCGCCGAGCGGCATGATGGCGAGGAAGATCATCGTCGTGGCGTGCATCGTGAAAAGGCCGTTGAAGGCGGCGCCGATCACAAAGTGCTGCTCCGGCCGCATCAGCTGGGCGCGAATCGCAAGCGCCTCCAGACCTCCGACCAAGAAGAAGCTGAACGCCGTTACGCCGTAGAGAATCCCGATGCGCTTGTGATCGACGGTCGTGAGCCAGCTCCAAACGCCGGAGCCAGAATACGCCGGCTCGACTTGGGGCAGCGGCGCCGCAGTGGCCATGGATCTCCTTCCCAGATCGCTCGGCTTACTTAAGGTTCTGCAAGTACGAGACGAGCATAGCGATCTGCTCATCTTTCAAGTTGAGGTTGGGCATCAGCGAGCCCGGCTTCTCCGCGGGCGGATTTCGCAGCCAGCGCGCCAGGTTCTCGGGCGTCATTTCGAACCGGGCGGCGGCGAGCGTGGCGTGTGACCCGATGTGCGTGAGATTCGGGCCCACGCGCTGGCGGGCCGGAGAGCCGGCAAAATTGATCGCGTGGCACGCGATGCAGCCGGCCTGCATGAAAGCCATGAAGCCCGGGTCGGTCATCGCGGTCTTGGCGGGGGCCTTCTGGCTCTCGATCCAGGCGGCGAACTCCTCCGGCGTATCCACCTTCACGCGGATCCCCATGAACGCGTGGGACGCGCCGCACATCTCGGCGCACTGGCCCACGTACCAGCCCGGCTGTTCCGGTGTGAACCACAGGCGCTGGCCACGGCTCGGCACCAGGTCGCGCTTGCCCATGAGGCGCGGAACCCAGAAGCTGTGAATCACGTTGTCGGAACGAAGCATGAGATTGGCCACGCGGCCGGTGGGGAGGTGGAGTTCGTCCGCCGTCACGATGCCGTAGTCGGGATACTCGAACTCCCACCACCACTGCTTCCCGTTCACGTTGACGGTAAGGGCGTCGGCCGCAGGGGGCTGCTGGAGCGCACAGGTGCCGCGAAGCGTCGGCACGGCGATCGCCATCACGATCAAAACGGGGATGATGGTCCAGCCCACCTCGAGCACCGTGTTGCCGTGTACCTGGTCGGGCACCCCCGCATCGCCGGGTTTTTGGCGGAAGCGCAAAATCGCGTAGAGCAGCAGGCCTTCGACCACGATGAAGATGGCGAGCACGATCCAGGTTATCTCGGCGTAGATGGACTGGATCAGCCGACCCTCGGGAGTGGTCGGGTGCACGGTTGACATGGGCGTATCCCCGAGCACCCAAGAACACCCAAAGCACAGCGAAGCGAGCGCGATCCCGAGCAAGATCGAAGCAGTACGGGCAGAAGCACGGCGCTGCATGCCGTCGGTCCTTTCTCTCGGGCTCGTGCCTGTGGGCCGAAATCCGGGCAGAGGGTTAACACAAGGCATTCGCTTGGTCGACCACTTTCTCCGTGGCCTCTCGGGCGAATTCGGGTGCGGCCATTCGTCTCACAAAGACTTTTCCGTCTCCTGCGCGCGATTGCTAGGGTGCTCGGGCCATGTCTCCCGCCGCGGCGCCGCCGCAGTCGTCTTCCACACAAGCGGAAACGCCGCGCCGCACGCGCGCCTGGCGGGCCTTGCTCGGCGGCGTTGGCGCACTCCTCGTGCGCGCTCTCGGTACCACCTGGCGCGTGGAGGTGTTGGGCGAGAATCCTATCGGCCCCGACAGATCCCCAGTCGCCGGCGCACTTTGGCATCGCGGGCTTTTCATCGCCGCCCATTTCTTCCGGGATCAGCGAATCGTGGTGATGGTCAGTCGCAGTCGGGACGGCGATTGGATCGAGGCCGTACTTTCGGCCCTCGGTTTCGCAGGGTCGCCGCGCGGGTCAAGCTCGCGCGGTGGCGCCAGCGCCCTGCGGCGGCAGGTCGAGCTTGTGCGGGCCGGGCGTTCCGCGGCTCTGCTCTGCGACGGACCGCGCGGCCCCGCACGGGTCGCGAAGGCCGGTGTGGTCGCCCTGGCGCGTGCTGCGGGCGTTCCCATCCAGCCCGTAGGCCTCTCGGCGCGACCCTGCCTCCGCTTCGGCAGTTGGGACACGACGCTCCTGCCCCTGCCTTTCGCGCGGGTCGTCGTGGTGTTCGGCAGGCCAGTCCTCGTCCAAGCGGGAATGACGGCTGAGCAGGTGGAGCACACGCGCCTCGAGATCGAACAGGCGGTCGAGCGCGTGACCCGGGAAGCCGACGAGCGACTCGGGCTCTAGAGAGCGACCCGTCCCTCGCTTGGGGCTACTCGCCGAGCACCCCCCGCAGCCAGCTCCCGACGTCAGGGTGGTCGAGCAAGCCGGCCTCCTTCAGGCACGCGGCGGCGATGGCTTTCGAGTCCTTCACGGTCGCGGCTTCCAGCGCGCGGCGCGCCGCCTCAGCAGCCGCCCCTGCATCGAGGGCACGCACGATCTCCTTCACCACCGGCACGGCGCTTGGCGTTCCGGAGAGTTCCCCAATGCCAAGGCCTACGAGCAGGGGAACCGCGAGGGGATTGCTGGCCATCTCCCCACAGAGCGAGACGGGAATGTCAGCGCGCGCGGCCGCTCGAACGCTGCGGTCGATCAGCGCGAGGACCGCGGGATGAAGCGGCTCGTACAGGTGGGCGACCCGCTCGTTGCCACGGTCCACCGCGAGGGTGTACTGCGTGAGGTCATTGGTGCCGATGCTGAAGAAGTCACATTCCCGCGCCAGGGCATCGGCGATGAGCGCCGCCGACGGCACTTCGATCATGATGCCCACGGCGACATCGCGGTCGAACGGCACGCCCCGATTGCAGAGCTCCTCCTTCGCCGATTCGAGCAGCGCCCGTGCGAGCCGCAACTCTTCGACCGAGCCGATCAGCGGGAGCAGCACACGCACGTTGCGGCGCGTGGTCGCGCGAAGGATCGCCCGCAGCTGCGCACGGAAGGGGCCCTCGTGAGAGAGCATGAGCCGCGTGGAACGCCAACCGAGCTGCGGGTTCTCCTCCTCGGTCACGCCCGCGAGGGGGACGGCCTTGTCGCCACCAAGGTCGAGGGTGCGGATCGTGACGGGGCGCGGCGCCATCGCCTTGGCAACCCGCTCGTAGAGTCGCTCCTGCTCCTCCTCCTCCGGAAATCCGCGATGGGCGATCGCAAGGAGCTCCGTGCGAAACAAGCCCACCCCCTCAGCGCCATGCTGCTCGATGAGACGCAGGTCGTTTAGCAACCCGACGTTCGCCGTGAGCAGGATGCGTCGGCCGTCGCGCGTCTCGGCGGGTCGGTACTTGAGCGTGTCGAGGTGCTCGACGGCGACCTCGTAGCGCTGCTGCGCACGCGCATATTCCGCCCGCAACGCAGCGTCGGGCCGCAGGTAGACGCGGCCTGAGGCGCCGTCCACGATGGCCAGCTCGCCGGGACGGGCCGCCTCGAGGATGCCGCTCACGCCGGTCACCGCCGGAATCTCGAGCGAGCGGGCAAAGATCGCCCCATGCGACGTGGCGCCGCCGTGCTCGGCGACGAGGGCCGCGATCTTCTCCGTCTCGAGCAGCGCGAAGTGTGCCGGCAGGATCTCTTTGGCCACCACGATCGAACCGTCCTGGAGCGGCACGTTGTGATGGCGTACACCGAGCAGCCGTGCCATCACGCGGCGACCCACGTCTTCGATGTCGCTCCCACGCTCCCGAAAATACGGATCCTCGATCGCCTCGAAGGTCTGCCGGTAGTCGTCGAGCACGTCGCGCAGCGCCTGGAGGGCGTTGCCCGTCTCCTCCACGGCCCGCTCGACCCGCCCCGTGAAGCCCTTGTCCTCGAGAATCTGAATGTGTGTGTTGAAGACCGCGGCGAACTCCTCCCCGAAGCGCTCGGCCACCTCGTCGCACACGTCGTCGAGTTCGCTTCGCGCTTCCGAGATCGCGCGCTGAAGGTCCCGCTTCTCCTGCACTTCGTCGGGGTTCGGCGAGTAGTCGAGCCGCGCGAGATCCACGGGATCTTCGAGGCGGTAGAGCGGTCCAATCGCGATCCCCGGCGAGGTGGGCGAGCCGTGCAGCTCGACGCTCGGCGGCGCCCCCTCCTCCGCCGGCCGCAGTCCGTGGAGCGGTACGCCGGAGTGGGCGAGCTTCGCCACCACACGACTGCGTTCCTCTTCGGTGCGTGCCACGAGGTCCAGCAGCCGGGCATTGATCACGACGGGAGCGATCAGCTGCGCGCAGGTTTGGAGCAGCTCGATGTCCTGGACGTCAAACTGCCGAGGCTGCTCGGTCTGCACCACGAGGACGCCGATCGGCATGCCGCGAACCAGCAGCGGGGTCGCCAGCAGCGACTGGAATCGCTCCTCTCCGGTGCCGGGAAAAAAGCGGAACCGCGGGTCGTCCTGGGCGCGCTCGACGGCGATCGGTTTGCGCTCGCGCGCTGCCAGGCCAACCAGTCCCTCGCCGAATGCAAGCCTGACGCTCCCCACGGCTTCCGGCGCAAGACCCCGGGTCGCCCAGAGCGTCAGGTGCTCGAGGCTCGGATCGGTCAGGTAGATCGAGCACACATCAGCGCCGAGCTTTTTCACGACCAGCTCGACCACGTTGCCGAGCGTCTGCTGCAGGTCGTGAGAGCGTGCGACGACGTCGGCGACGTCGGCGAGTAATGTGACGCGGCTCGGGATGGTGGCCCCCTACGCACGGCTACAGCGCGCAGGGCATGTTACCGGAGGAAGCTTCTGGGCGGTCGGAGCGAGGCGGCCAAGGCTCCGGAGAGGCGTTCAGTGGGTCGCCGCCGGATCGAATCCGCTGTGATCGCGGGCGGCACCGCCGTTGGTCGGCGGGAATACATAGTCCTTGTCCTCGAAACGCAGGCCCAGGGCGAGAAGGATCTTGCGCTTCGTGTCCATCCGGCAGTTCATGCCCTTCTCGACGCTGTGGATGGTGCGCAGCGCGACCTTGGCCTTGCGAGCGAGCTGAGCCTGGGTCATGAGGCGGTTTTCTCGGATCTCGCGTACACGGTTGCGGGTGTTGGACGCGAGCATCGACTGGGGATCTTGCTTTTCCATTCAGGGAGCTCCTCGCTGGGCCGGGTGCCGTAGCCTTGGTTTCGCTCTTCAAGTTTCGGATGCGCGGCGGATTTCTTTAGCGATCATCGGGGTTTGGGTCGTGATGAGGGGATTTTCGGGGCTGAACTCCAAGCCCCGGAGAAAGCGGGGGAGGCGGTTGGGGATAGCCGTGGAGTCGCCCGCCCAGGGACCTTCAGGGACGGAAAAGTTGGCATCAGCGGTGTGCAACTCGACGAGTCGGTGGGACTGACTTGCGGCGGCTAGCGCTCCTGCTCGGCGCCCTCACCCTGCTCGCGGCCTCGACTTTGGCGGGCTTTTGGGCGGCCTCCCACTGGATCCCCAATGCGATCCGGGTGGCTGCGGAGGGGGCCCTCACGACGGCCCTGGGGAGCCAGGTCGAGCTCGGGGCGGTGCACCTGCTCTACGGACCCTCGATCGCGATTGAGGCCAGAGACCTCTCGGCGTGGCCGAGCGCCTGGGGCCCTGCCCTGCGCGTCGACCGCGCCTACGTGACGGTTCATTGGCTCGACCTCGTGTTCGGCCAGATCGATCTTCAGCGGGTCGAGCTCGAGGGGCTCTCGCTCAGGATCCAGCGCAGGCAAGATGGTGGCTTCGAGCCACGCGCCCTTGCGGAGTGGCTATCGCGCAGCCAATCGGCCCTGCGGGCTGCGCCAGCCGGCCCGCGCGACACCCTCGAGCCCGTTCGGGAGGCCGTGCATCGCCTGCGTTCCCTCGTTCTGCCCGAGCTCGACCTCGAGCTGCGCGGGGCGTCCATCTCCCTCTCCGATCAAAGATCGCCGGGCCCGGGGGTGCGGCTCGAAGGATTGAACGCTTGGCTTCTCGTGGGCGGCTTCCGGCGCGACATTGAGCTCCACGCCGAAGCACGCTTGGTAGATGCGAAGGGGCCGCGTGGCGTCCTCGCCGCCGAGATCCGGAGGGATCACGCAGCAGCGCTCCACGGTGTCCTGACGGCGACCGAGCTCGACCTCGCCACGCTCTCCTCGGAGCTCGATGCCCTCGGTCCAGGCGTCATGGCCGGACACCTGACCGGTGCACTCGACTTGACGTTCCTGCCAGGAGCCAGGGCCGAGCGGCGGGCCGAGCTCGAGCTGGATGGGATGGTTTCCGAGCTCGTCGTCACGCTCCCTCCAAAACCTGGAGGGGATGCGCGTGCCTCGAGGCTGCGGGTCGGACAAGCGAACCTGCGCGTCACGATCCGGGCAGACCCGCAGCGCATCGTGCTCGCCGCGGGGCGCATCGGGCTCTCGGGAAAGGAGTTCCACGTGAGCGGGACCCTCGCGCGGCCGCTCACTCCCGACGCGGCGGTCGAGCTCACGCTGCGGACGGAGCGGCTGAGCCTCAGCGACGCCCGGCGACTCATCGAGGGACTGCCGCCACAAACCCGAGAGGGCTTTCGACGCGCGATGCAAACCGTCGAGGGGGGTGGGGTCGACGCGCTTGAGGCCACGGCCTCGGCTCCCCTCTCGCGCTGGCAAGAGCTCGCCCGTGGTGAGCTCGCTAGCCTCCCCTCCAACGCGACCCTCACGGGCTACGTGCGGGATTTCGCGATCCGCCTCGAGTCCGGCGACCGCCTCGAGGGGGTGTCCGGCGTGATGATCTGGCGCGCGGACGAGCTCGACTTGCGAGGCGTTCAAGCGAAGCTCCATGGGTCCGCGCTTCCCCAGCTCAATCTCACGATCGCGGGCCTCTCAAACCTGGCGGACGCGCGCAATGCCCCCGCGGCCAATCCACCGGCCGTCGGGCCGCTTGCGGGCCGGATTCCCCTCTTCGCGATGCTCGCTCCAGAACCGGACGAAGAGAACATCCCGCCGCGCTGGAAGGAGCTCGTGATCGAGGCGGACATGGTCGACCACCCCGCGCTCGGCTGGTCGCTCGAAGGCGCTCGCATCGTGATTACTCCGACGCAAGACGGTGTTCATTTTCGGGGGGAGCAGGGACGCTGGGGCGGCGTGCCCGTGGCCTTCGAGGGCGACTGGCTCAACAAGCCCGAACGCCTCACGCTGCGCCTGAACGCAGAGCCCGTCCGTACGGGTCCTGCACCCGAGGCAGCCGGCGAGAACTGGGCGCGTGGGCGCTTCGTCTACCAGGCGGCCCCGGTGTTCCCTTCGGACCCGCGGCCCAGCGCGATCGCCGCAGTATCGGGCTGGTTCCGGCTTCAGGGCGAGAACGTCCGTGTCTTCCAAGGGGAGATGCGCCTGCGCCCAGGCGGCGTCCTCCAGGGCGAGAGCACCTTCGACTTCTCGCGGCCGGACGGAATCCCCTTCAAAGCCGAGCTCTCGCTCGAGCAAGCGACGGTGCCCGACCTCGCTGTGATGCTCGGCCAGAACGGCGGGCACGCCACGGGGAAGCTCACGGCTCACGGGGTGCTCGAGAGCGTGCTGGCGCCTCACGTCCCTCTCTTCGCCAATGCGCGCGGCTATGCGACGGCCCGAGCGACCGACGGAGAGCTCACGCAGCAAATGCCTTTGTTCGTCTCGATCGCGAGCGTGAGCGAAACCCTGAACCCCTTCGCCTCTCGCGACCGGATCCGCTACCGACAGGTCGACGCGGAACTCAACTTTCAGGACGGCCGGGTCTCGACAGAGGCGCTCACGATCGATAGCCCCGACCTGCGCATCGTCGCTTCGGGCGCAGTCGGTCTCGTCCCCCCGCACGAGGTCAAGGCCGTCGTCGCGCTCTTGTTCTTCGGGAAGGTCTCGAACCTCGTCGGGATGGTTCCTGTCATCAACACCATCCTGCTCGGCAAGGAGCACAGTCTCATGGGCGCTTATTTTGAGGTGAAGGGGACGTTCGCCGCGCCGCAGGTAAAGCTCGTTCCGAGCAAGTCGCTCACCGGCTCCGGCCCCGCGCAGCTTGTGCTCGAAGGCATACCGTCCTTTGTGCGAAGTGGAATCGACGCGATCCAGTCCGTGCTCGGACGGCGGGCACCGCCGGCGGAGCCGACCCGGGAATTGGCCAAGCCCGCCGCGCCCACCCCGGACGGGATGTGACTCGGCTTCGGCAAAAGCTCCTGACGCGCGACGCGGCGGCGCGCGCCGTGCGTGCCGCGCACGCTCGGGGCGAGCGCATCGTGTTCACGAACGGCTGCTTCGATCTCCTGCACGTGGGCCATGTGCGAAGCCTCGAACAGGCGCGTTCCCACGGCGATCGGCTGCTGGTCGCAGTGAACAGCGATGCGAGCGTGCGTCGCCTGAAAGGCGAAAACCGTCCGCTCGTTCCTGCGCGCCAAAGGGCCGAGATCCTCGCCGCCCTCGCCTGTGTCGACTGGGTCGTCGTCTTCCGCGAGGACACTCCTTTGGCCACGATCCGTGCGCTGCGGCCTGACGTTCTCGCCAAGGGTGGAGACTGGTCTCTCGACACTATCGTGGGTCGACGGGAGGTGGAGGGCTGGGGGGGCCGGGTCGTCCGTCTGAGGGAGGTTCCCGGCGTGCGCACCACACGCATCATCGCACGTGCTCGGAAACGCTCCGCCGCTGCCGGACGTCGAACCTCCGGGAAGGCGCGCAGCGGCAGGGAGCGCAGGCGATGACGGACCTGGCCCTCGAGCAAGTGAAGCGGCTCCGCGAGGAAGTCGGGCGCGTGGTGGTGGGCCAGCGCGCGCTGGTGGATGGGCTGCTCGTGGCGCTTTTGTGCGGCGGCCACGTGCTCGTCGAGGGCGTGCCGGGGGTCGCCAAGACGACAGCAGTCCGGACCCTTGCGCATGCCCTCGGGCTGGGGTTCCGCCGCATCCAGTTCACCCCCGATCTTTTGCCCGCCGACCTGCTTGGCACTCCGATCTACGTTCCCGGCCGAGAGCGCTTCGAGGTGCGCCGAGGACCCATCTTCACTCCCGTGCTGCTCGGGGACGAGATCAACCGTGCCCCCGCGAAGGTGCAGTCCGCGCTGCTTGAGGCGATGGAAGAGCGTCAAGTGACCATCGGCGATGAGACCTTCGCGTTGCCCAGACCCTTCTTCGTGATGGCCACGCAGAACCCGGTGGAGCTCGAAGGCACCTATCCGCTTCCGGAGGCGCAGATTGATCGCTTCTTGTTGAAGCTCGTGGTGTCTTATCCGGATGCTGGCGAGGAAGCGGAGATCGTGGCGCGGGACGCTCGCGCCGATGTGGCGGTGCGCCCTGTGGGGGACGCGGCAGTCGTCGAGGAGCTCCAGCGCTCCGCCGGCGCCGTGTACGTGGCACCCGCGGTGACCGACTACGCGGTGCGTCTGGTTCGCGCCACGCGAGACCCCGAAGCCGCTGGTGTGCGCGTCGTCGGCCCGGAGGGGGCGAGCCCGACCCGTCCCGTCGCGCTCGGCGCGTCGCCGCGTGCATCGATTTACCTCGTGCGTGCCGCGCGAGCCCATGCACTCCTCGACGGCCGCACCTTTGCGACACCACACGACGTCAAACGCGCGGCACCCGATGTGCTGCGCCACCGTGTACTCGTCAGCTACGAGGCCGAGGCCGACGGGGTCAGCCCCGAAAACGTCGTCGCGGCCGTGCTCGGGTCGGTGGAAACGCCGTGAGCCCGACGCGGGAGGCCGGCCTCGCCGTGAATCCCGCCGAAGTCCTGCGTGCCGCGCGGGTCCTTGCCATCCGCACTCGACGTGAGGCCGGAGGGCTCCTTCCCGGGGCCTACACGAGCGCGTTTCGCGGTGGGGGCATCGAGTTTGAGGAGTCGCGCCCGTACGCACCGGGTGACGATCTGCGAATCGTGGATTGGAACGCAACGGCGCGCACCGGCGAGCCCTTCGTCAAGCGCTTCCGCGAGGAACGAGAGCGGACCCTTCTGCTGCTGCTCGACGTGTCGGCGTCCATGCGCTTCGCGGCCCGCGGACCGAGCAAGGCGGCCGTCGCCGCTCACACGGCCGCGATCCTGGCCGCTGCCGCAAGCCGCGCACGCGACGCGGTGGGCCTGCTGGCCTTTGATGCCGTGGTGCGCGCAGAAATTCCCCCCGCGCGGGGCCCAGCGCACACCTGGCGTGTGATCCGCGCACTCGTCGAGTGCGCAGGCCAAAGCTCCGGGGAGACCGGTCTCGCGGCCGCCCTCGCCCGTGCGAGGACGCGCTCCCGCAGCCACCGCCGCAGCGTGGTGTTCGTGCTCTCGGACCTGCGCGACGACGCATTCGGCAGCTCGGGCCCCGCACAAGGTGAGCTTTCCGCGCTCGCGCGGCGCCACGATGTCATCGTCGCCGTTCTCCACAACCCGCTGGAGGACGATCTGCCCGACGTGGGCACGCTTCGATTGGCCGATCCGGAGCGGCCGGGTCGCGTCCTTGTGCTTAAGACCGGCCGACCCCGGGTGCGCGCCGAGTACCGCGCAGCCGCTGCGCGCCGGCGCCGTGCCGTCGAACTCCGCCTGCGCGGAGCGGGCGCCGACGTCCTGTGGCTGCGTACGGATCGAGATCCTCTGCGCGTTCTCGTTCGCTTTTTCGCAGCCCACGCCGGGGCAGTGAAGGTGCGGCGGTGAGCCGTCTCCCCCGCGCGGCCGTCCTCTTCCTCGCCGCCGGCCTCTCTGTCCACGTTGCCCCTGCGGCCCCGCCCCCTGCCACGGAGACGACGGAGGCCCAGGGACCGCCGGTCGCTCCCCTTGCGCCGGGCCTGGCTCCACCCTTTCTGCGGGCGAGCTTCGTGCTCGAGCCACCCCGGGTGCGGATCGGCGACCTTGCGGTGCTCGAACTCGTCGTGGTGACCCCACCGGACCACCAGGTGCGGCCGATCGATCCTCCCCCCGCCGTGCCAGGGTTCTGGCTGCTCGGGGTTGAGCCGCTTCCCGTCGAACGCGCGCAGACGCGCTGGATCCACCGCACGCGGCTCACCATCCGGGCCCGTGAGCTCGGGGTATTCCTCTGGCCCGCCCAGAAGGTTGAGATCGACGGGCCCGACGGCGCGCGCGCCCTGCTCGAGGTGCCGGCCCATACGATTGAAGTCGCCTCCGTGCTACCCGAACACGCGCAGCGCAGCACACCCTACGGGCTGCGCGCGCCCCCCTCCTTCTCGTCGGACCGCAGCCCATTCGTTCCTGCAGCGATTGGAGGGCTGCTGACTCTATTTTGCGTTGGACTCCTGGCGCTGGTGCGGCGCGAGCGACGCCTCCGCCGCAGCATCGGCCATGAGGTGTCTTCGCCCGAGGCCCCTGCGGACTGGGAAGAAACGCTGAGCGCGCTCGACGCCGCGGCAGCCGAGTCCGATGTACGACGTGCCGCCGACTCCGGAGCACTCGCCCTGCGCCGGTACGGCGCACGCCACTTCCGGGCACCGACCCACTGCGCGACGACGCCGGAGCTGCGTGCGGCCGCGACGCCTTCCCTCAGGCACGCGCGCTGGCCCGCCTTTCTTGGACTGCTCGAAGCGCTCGACGAGGCGCGCTTCCGACCCGATGCCGCCACGCACGAGGCCTCCGTGCGTTCCCACTTGCAGGCTGCCACTGCCTTCGTGCGCGACAGCCTTCCGACGCCGCGTTCGTGATGGGTTCCGCGCTCTGGCAAACGCCGTGGCTCGCACTCTTCGGTGTCGACGCGCTTGAGCGCCCCGGGCTCGGCGCAGCGCTCGTGCTTCTCGCCGTCGCGGCCGTACTTTGGAGGCTGCGCCGGCAACCCTCGTCATTTGCGTGGCCCGCCCTCTGGGAGGCTGCGGAAGCGGGGGCGCGCGGGCGCGATCCGGTGCGTGCCCTCGCGCTCGCGCTGCGCGCGGCTGCGCTCCTCGCCCTCGCCCTCGCCCTCGCGGGACCTGTCTCTTTGCGGCGCTCGCTCGTGGAAGGAGGACGAGGCCTCGACCTTGTGCTCGTCGTGGATACCTCCGGAAGCATGCGCTCCCTCGATGCCGCGATTGATGGCGACACGCGCACGCGGCTCGATCTTGCGCGTGAAGTCGTGGCGCGCTTCGCGCGGACGCGAGTCGCCGACGGGGATCGCGTGGCGCTCGTCGTATTCGGCGAGACCGCCTTCACGCAGTGTCCGCTGACAAGCGACGGGCGCCTGCTTGAGGCGGCCGCCCTCGAGGTCAAAGCTGGGATGGCGGGAGAGGCGACCGCGCTCGGCGATGCGCTCGCGCTCGCGGTAAAACGCGCCATGCCGCCCGACGGCGCCGGACCCACCGATCCGCTCCGAGCACCGGTCGCGGGCCGCGTGGTGGTGCTCCTGACCGACGGACGTCAAAACGCTGGCTCGCTGCCGACCGACGTGGCCGCCGCACTCGCCCGCGCTGCGGGAGTACGGGTGCACGCCGTGGGAATCGGCTCCGAGGGCGCGGTTCCCATGGCCGCGGACGATGGCTCGGGCACGCTGCTGCACTTCGAGCGACACGACCTCGACGTCGAGACCCTGCAGCAGATCGCCGACACGACGGGAGGACGCTTCTTTCGCGCGCGAACCCCGCGCGAGCTGGAAGCCGTCTACAGCGAGATCGACTCGCTGGAGCGCGTCGCGCGCAGCGATCCGCCTCGTGACGAGCGCAGGGCAACCCCTGAGCCCGCACTCGCCGCAGCGGGCGCAGCGATCGTCCTCGAGATCGTCCTTGCCCGGCTCGTCGGCAGGCGCCTGCCTTGATTGCCCGCGCTTTCTCTCACCCGGAGTGGCTCCCCGCTATCGGTGCCATCGTGGGCCTGGGGAGCGCCCTGGCCTTGGTTGGAGGATTGCGCGCGCGCGCGCGCCTTCGCGCCTTGCTCGGTCGCACCGTGCCGCCGACCGGGCTGCGCGCGGACGCGATGATCGTGCTGGCGCTCGCGGCGGTAGGCTTAGCACTTCTCGGACCGCGGGCGGGATACCGCGCGGAACGCGTGATGGTGTCGGGCGTTGATCTGGTCGTGCTGCTCGATGTTTCACGCAGCATGGACGCGCGGGACGCGCCCCCAAGCCGCCTCGAGCGGGCAGTCCGTGTGGCGGGGGACGTCCTCGGGGGCCTCGGGCCGGGCGACCGTGCCGCGCTTGCCGCGTTCGCCGGGCGCGGGGTGCTGCTCACTCCGCTCACCCCGGACGCAGGCGCCCTGCGGGAGATGCTCTCCGGGCTCGACGGTGACCTCATGCAAAGCCGCGGTTCCGAGCTGGGTGCCGGCGTGCGGGAAGCGGTGACGGCCTTTCAGGAGGGCAGCACTCGGCCGCGGGTGTTGCTTCTCCTCTCGGACGGGGAGGCCCCTTTGGGCCAGGATGCCGGGGATCTCGGGACGCCCGAAGCGGTACGCGCGGGCGTACGGGTGGTCGCGGTTGGGCTCGGAACCGAGGCGGGGGCGATTGTTCCCGACCACGGCGTTGCGCTGTTGGATGCCGCCGGACGCGTCGTGATTTCGCGCCGTGACCGAGGGCGCCTTGCGGCCCTCGCGGCGGCGACGGGGGGGGAGGTCGAGCCGACAGATGCCTTCGGAGCGGTGGATTCGGCGCACCTCTTGGCGACACTGCGGCGCGATGCGCCGAGTGCCCCCGGTATGAGCGTCGAGCGCCGCGTCCCGAGACTCTGGGTGTGGCCCGTTGCGGCATTCGCGTTTGCGCTTCTCTTGAGCGAAACGGCAGCGGGGCTTCGACCCGTTCGTCTCCGGCCCCGGAGGCTCAGCCCCCGCAACGCCGCCCTCTCAGGTTTTTTGGTGCTTTGGCTCGTACCCGCTGCCGAGCCCGCCGCGCCCGACGCATCCGACGCTGCGCCGCAGGCCGAGCTCCCGGGAGAGCCCATGTCGCTCGACGAGCTCGAGGCGCTCGTGCGGGCGCGGCCCGCGGATCCCCTCGCGCTGCTTCGCCTCGGCTTGGCCCGCTCGCGCGAGGGTCTGCACGAGGACGCCGCACGGGCGTATCTCGCGGCAGGCCTAGATGCGCACGATCCGGCGGTCGCCGCCCTCGCCTGGTACGACCTCGGCGTGGCAGAGCTTGCTAGGGGAGATCTCGCCGCAGCGCGGGACGCATTCTTCGACGCGCTCGCCCTTGAACCGCACGATCCGCGCACTCAGTTCAACCTCGAGTGGACGCTGCGCGCCCTGGCCGAACATCCCCCACCCTCCCCGGACATGTCCCAGAAGGCGAGAGAGCCGGAAAAGCGGTCCGGCGATAAGGGAAGCCAGCGCGAAAAAACCAAAGAAGCAGCTGCGGACAAGGGAGGTGAGAAAGCGCCCCACGCGACGTCGCCGCAAGGCGCCCCGCCCCTCCAGGCACACCAGGCAGAAAGACCGGGAAGCGAACCCGAATCGGATACGCCGCCAGGCGGGGCGCCGCCACGCGAGCTGGGGGGTGCCCAGGGAAACGCGAGGGGCCCTGGACGTGCCCCTGTGTTGAGCCCGGAGCAAGCGCGGCTCTGGCTCGCCAGCGTCACAGAGGAGCCGGGACACGCACTGCGCCAAGCCGCTCGTCGCGCGACGCGTACGGAGCCGGCTCCGGGGCTCGCCCCGGGCACTCCCACATGGTGAACCCCTCCTCGTTCGCGCGCCCGGGAGGTCGAGGACTCTGGCTTCACGCTCTGGTGTCGCTCGCGCTTGCGACGGCAGCGCGCGCCGGGAGCCCGCCCTGCCTGGCGAGCGTCGAGGTCACTCCCTCGCGCGCCGTGGTTGGCCAGCAGGTCGCCTACATCGCGCGAGTCCTGCGCCGGCCCGACGTCGGCACCGTGAGCTGGGTACAGGGCCTGAGCTTCCCAAGCTTCCGCGCAGAGTGGTTGCCGGGGCTCACCGGGCACACGCGTCTGCTCAAACAAGGAACACCCTATCTGGTGTATGAGGAGCGGAGGGCGCTTTTCCCCATGCGGGCTGGACGGCTCGAGATTCCCCGGGCGAGTCTCAGCTGCGCGCTCTACGCGTCCGCGGGGGGCGCAGGCCAGAGCGTCGTGGTCGAGGTGCCGGCCTCGGCTCTCGATGTGGACGACCCGTCCCCGTCGGGCCGGCCTCGCTCCTGGAGCGGACTCGTGGGCCCGGTCGATGTGAAGCTCGCGGTGGAGCCGTCGGCTGTCGCCCTCGGCGATACGGTGCGTGTCACGCTGACGCTGACTGGTGACGGGAATCTCTGGGCTGCTCCGGCGCCGTTTGGCCAGACCCCCTTCGAGGGGAGCGCCGGACTCGCCACCGAAGTCTTCGCGCGCACGCCCGAACTCGCCTTCGACCCCAGCGAGCACCTGCACCTGCGCCGTGTCTTTGCCTTCGAGCTCGTTCCCAGGCGACCCGGTCGGCTCGTGATTCCCTCGTATGAGCTCTCGTTTTTCGACCCGACGGCGCGGCGATTCGCAGTTTCGAAGACCCAGCCCATCGAGATCGCGGTAGCGTCGCAAAGCGGCGAGGATGCAAGCCACGCCTTCGACTTCGATGGAAGGCAATCCGAGGCCGCTTCTTCGGCCGCCCCTGTTTCGGAGGAGCGACGGGGGAGCGCCGTCTCGCTCTTTGCGCTCGCGGGACTCGTCCTCGTCGCGACTGGCGGCGCTGCGCTTTTCTCAAGACGGCTCCGTGGAGTGCGGCCTGCCCCAAATGCGATGAGCAGGGCGCTCCAAGACGCGGATCGGGCGCGCGGCGCGGGCAATACCGACGCGGAGCGTCGCGCCCTCGCGCGCGCCCTACGCGCGGGATTGGAAGGGGCGGTGCTGGCGAAAGCCGAGAAGAGCTCGCGTGCTCGTGCAGCGAGCGGCGTGCTCTCCGCCGACGAGCTGGCGGAGCGAGCCCAAGGGGATCACGCGCTCGCTGCGGCTGCCGAGATCCTGCAGGCCGACGAGCGTGCGCGCTTTGCAGAAGGCGCCGAGGGCCCGGATGCGCAGCGTCTGCGCGTAGCGGCGACTGCCCTGGCACGCCGACGGCCATAGCGCCACGCACGCCGAAACCAGACCAAGACGCGCGCATGCACGGGGTGCACGCGATTTTCTGGTCCGTGGAGCGCAACGCGCCTCCCTTCCCGTCAGGTAGGCGGGGCCCATGTCTCGCCGCGCACGCTACCCTCGACGCTGTTCTCGCTCCAAGGAGGCCAGGCAAAAGTGGCGGAGTTCCAGTTTCAGGAGATGTTCCCGCACGCCGCGGATACCACGACGTACCGCCCGCTCGGTGCGGAAGGCCTTTCAACGGGTAGCTTCGAGGGCCAGCCGATGCTGAAGATCGAGACGGCCGCGCTCTCGCGTCTCGCGGCGGAGGCGGTGCGCGACGTCTCCCATCTCTTCCGACCCGGTCATCTGGCCCAGCTGCGCAAGATCCTGGACGACCCCGAGGCGTCAGACAACGACCGCTTCGTGGCGCTTCAGATGCTGAAGAACGCCAACATCTCCGCCGGCATGGTCTTGCCCTCCTGCCAGGATACGGGCACCGCGATTGTGATTGGGAAGAAGGGCCAGCGGGTCATCACGAGCGGGGACGACGAGGAGGCACTCGCACGAGGCATCTTCAAGACCTACACCGAGACGAATCTACGCTATTCCCAGCTCGCACCGCTCTCCATGTACGACGAGACGAACACGGGTTCGAACCTGCCGGCACAGATCGAGCTCTATGCGGTGAGCGGAGACGAGTACCACTTCCTTTTCATCACCAAGGGGGGAGGATCGGCCAACAAGACCTTTCTGTTCCAGGAGACGAAGGCTCTGCTGAATCCAGAATCACTCCTCAAGTTCATCGATCAGAAGCTCCGCACTCTCGGTACCGCGGCGTGTCCTCCCTACCACCTGGCCATCGTGATCGGTGGCACCTCCGCCGAGTGGACGCTCAAGACCGTGAAGCTCGCGACCTGTCGCTACCTCGACGACCTCCCGACGCGTGGCAACAAGCGCGGCCATGCGATCCGAGATCCCGAACTCGAAGAGAAGGTCTTTGCACTGGCGTCGAAGACCGGAATCGGTGCTCAGTTCGGCGGCAAGTATTTCTGCCACGACGTCCGCGCGATCCGCCTGCCGCGACACGGCGCGAGTTGTCCAGTCGGGATCGGGGTCTCTTGCTCCGCCGATCGCCAGGTCAAGGCGAAGATCACGCACGACGGCGTCTTCCTCGAGCAACTGGAGACGAACCCCGCCCACTACCTGCCCGAGCTGAGCCACGCTGAGCTGGATGGCGAGGTCGTAAAGATCGATCTCCGGCGTCCCATGAGCGAGATTCGGGCGACACTGTCACGCCATCCGATCAAGACGCGCTTGTCTCTTACAGGCCCGATGATCGTCGCGCGCGACATCGCCCACGCGAAGCTGAAGGAACGGCTCGACCAAGGCCTCGGGCTGCCGCAGTACACCAAGGACCACCCCATCTACTACGCCGGCCCCGCGAAGACACCGGCGGGCTACGCGTCCGGTTCCTTCGGTCCGACGACCGCAGGACGGATGGATGCCTACATCGACCTCTTCCAGAGCCAAGGCGCAAGTCTTATCACGCTCGCCAAGGGCAACCGTTCGAAGGCGGTCGCCCAGTCATGCAAGAAGCATGGCGGCTTCTACCTGGGCTCAATCGGTGGCCCCGCGGCGATCCTCGCGCAGAACAACATCCGAAAGGTCGAGGTGATCGAGTATTCGGAGCTGGGCATGGAGGCGATCTTCAGAATCGAAGTGGAAGATTTTCCGGCCTTCATCGTGGTCGACGACAAAGGCAACGACTTCTTTGAAAATCTCTGAGCCGAAGGCTCAGCTTGCCGGCGCGACGCAGCGCGCGATCCAACGATCGATTGCCTCGGGTCCCTGCGAGACGGAGCACAAGAGATCGCCGACCACGCCCAATTGCTCCTCCTCCAGGCGGAACACATCGGAAAACGCCAGGATCGCCGTCTCGTCCCACACCGCCCAGCAGAGCAGCAATAGCGTCAGTGCGCCGGGCGGAACGCGGTCGAGCGCACGACGCAGATCGGCGGGGGACTCGATCGCCGGACCCTCGTTCGTCCACGCGTCGGCGAGACCAATGCGGGCGAGCAGCGTGCGGCAGACCTGCGCGCGCTGGCGCCGATCACGGAATCGTTCTCGTCTCCCGCGCGAGGCGCGCGGGCGATGCGCGATCGTGCCGGCCCCTCCCGGATCTCGTGCCACCGTGACTTCCCCCTGCGACGGCTGCGGCGTGGCCGCAGCATCGCCTTGTGGCTGGGGAGCACCGCGCCATTCCGCCATAGGACACGATTTTCGTCCGTGATCGTTGTCACCCTTCTCAAGCGCGGTCTCCCTCCTGCGTCGAGCGGGACTTTCCCCGCTCCGTCGCGACGATCGCCAAGGCCGTGTCGAGTCGGGGAGGGAGCGCTTGGCTCGAGCGCCGCCAGCCGGCGCGGGCAGAACGCTAGAGGGTCGCGAGCACCCCGGGGAGTTCCGCGAGGTCGTGCACGCGGCCCGCGGGCCAGGGGCCAGGGTAGTCGCGCAGCGCAGCGTGGGTGTCGCGTACACAACGCGTGAGCCAGATCGCCTTCATCCCCACCGCGGCTGCGCCGGCGACGTCGGCTGCGAGGTTGTCGCCCACGTGCACGGCTTCGGCGGCGCTCACTCCGAGTCGCCGGAGCGCCTCGTCGAAGATCTCCTTGCGAGGTTTTCGAACCCCGACCTCTTCCGATACGACGATCGCGTCAAGATGAGGCGCGAGCCCCGCCTCCTCGATCACGCGCACCGCCGCCGGAGTGTGCGTGAAGTTCGAGCAGACGCCGAGTTTAAGCCCGGTGTGCAGGCCCGCGAGGAGCGGGACGTGGTGATCGAGTACGCTCACGCACCGAATCAATTGGTCCATGTGGACCCGCGTCAGGAGCTCCGGAAGCTCCGGCGCCTCAAGCGCGAGACGCTCGACGAGCAGCTGAAAGCGCTCGCGTGTCGGGACCTCGCGGCGCTCGGTGTGCATCACAGCGTGTACTTCCGCATCCACCGCAGTCAGGACCTCGGCGAACGCCTCGAAGGAGAGCGTGGAGTCGAGGTGGCCGCACAAGGTTTGGTAGAGAAAGGGATAGGTCGAGTGCATGCGACGTCCGCACAGCTGAACCTCGGGAAGTCGGTCCATGTGCAGGTCGACGAGGGTGTCGAACAGATCGAAGAGGACGGCCTGGAGCGCCACCGCCACGGACCGTAGCGAGGCCCCGAGCCCGCCGCCTATAGTCCTGCCATGCCCCCCGAGCCGTCCTCTAATTTTGACCCCGAGTCGAAGGCGGTGAGCAGCGAGAAGCCTGCGCCGACGCCCTTCGACAATCCCTGGCTTTTGCCGATCCTGTTATTCGGATTTGCGCTCTGGTTCTCGTACGATGGCTGGCTCAACCCAGACACCAAGTCCATCTTGTTCAATCGGATTGGTGCCCTGATCTGGGCGTTGGCTGGGCTCTGGTCGCTACGGGGAGCGCTGCGCGAGAACAGGCTGCGCCGCGAGAATCGGCAAGACGGTCAGACGGGCGCCCGCTCCTAAGCAACACGCTCGGGTCTTCTCGCCGCCGGAGCGGGCGCTGCGCTGACACATGCCGCGGGGTGACCCCGCGCGGAGAGCCTCCCCAAGCCACCGATCGAGCGGCATCGCCGCCCTTCTCAGGGTATGTTGCTCGGCCCCAATCCCGGGGCTCCATGCCCCGCAGCGAGGTAACTCGGTGTCCGACGAGCAAAGCGACAAGCAGATCCGTGACGAGCTCGATCGTCTGCGCGCGGAGAATGAGGCCCTAAAAGCACGCAGCCGTCGCGGCATTACGCTAAAGGTGAGCGAAAAGGGCGGCGTCTCGGTCTATGGCCTGGGGCGCTTCCCGGTGACCCTCTACAAAGAGCAATGGACCAAGCTGCTCGAGCTCGCCGAGGACATCCGGATCTTCATCCGGGAGAACGATGCGCAGCTCAAGACCAAGGGATGAGGTCCTCCGCGTTGCAATGAGCGAAGGGGAGGAGCTCGACGAAGGAGATCTTCGCGTTCGCTCGGACATCGAGCGCTACGGCTGGCACGTCGCCCTTGTGCCGCCGGAGCAGCCCGAGGATCCCCATTCCATCGGTTGGGGATTCACCATCGGCCTCGTCGAGAGATTCAGACACCCCGAGATGGCGATTTTCGGTATGGACCTACGCGCCACGCACCAGCTCCTGAATCGCACGGGTGTCGCGATCAGAAAGGGCTGGCGCT